>NZ_JBFULU010000007.1:0-285662 GCF_054049735.1 Bradyrhizobium sp. P5_C12 | reverse complement strand
TCCGACCCGCAAGCATCCGCATCGCTACGACAAAACCGCTTACAAAGGTCGCAACGTTATCGAGCGGATGTTCTGCCGTCTCAAGGACTTCCGCCGCATCGCAACCCGATACGACAAGCGCGCAGACATCTTCCTGTCCGCAATCCTTCTGGCCGCTGCAATCACTTGGTGGATCAATTGAGTCCGGACCCTAGGGCGACGGCTTATGGCGCGCCTGGCTGCGATGGCTCGGCAAGAGGGTCACGATCGCATCGATTGGACCGTCGATGCGGATGACCTGCGGCTTCAGCATTTCTACGAGATGCTTGGAGGGCGGGCGCTCCCGGAGAAGCGATTCTTCCGGGTAACCGGCGCAAAGTTGAGAGAATTGGCTGAAATGTAAGTGACAGCCCTTGGCCCGCCGCGACACGGTTGGAGCCCGCAGGAGCGTGGCGACATGCGGATCTTGCTGCGGGTCTCCCGGCTATCGCTTCGCTCACCCGGGCTACCGGGCTGATCACCCTCTCGGCGGCCGTGGCGGCCGCCGCTTCACGGCATGCCGTCTTGGCGAGCGGGTGACGCGCGGACGCAGGCGGCTTGCGGCTTCGCGGCGCGGCTTGGCCGAGACTTGCGGGCCGCGGGCGAGGTCCATCAGCATGCGCAGCGCCTCGACGACCGAACGCTGACGCACGGCGCTGCGGCCGATCGCGCCGAAACGCTGCTCGCGATGGATGATGCGGCCGTCGCGCGCGGCTGCGGCAAAATGCACGAGCCCGACCGGCTTGCCGGGCGTGGCGCCGCCGGGGCCGGCAATGCCGGTGATGGCAACTGCGAGATCGACGTCGGCGCGCTCCAGGGCGCCGACCGCCATGGCGGTCGCGGTCTCCTTGCTGACCGCGCCGAAATTCGCAAGCGTGCTTGCCTCGACCCCGAGCATCGCGCGCTTGGCGTCATTGGAATAGGTGACGAAGCCGCGGTCGATCACGTCGGACGAGCCCGGGATGTCGGTCAAGGCGCCGGCGACGAGGCCGCCGGTGCAGGACTCGGCGGTCGCGATCGTCAGCTTGCGCATCCGGCACAGGTCGAGCAGCGAGCGGGAGAGGGCGCGTGCGTCGCTGCCGCCCATGATCTCACACGCTCCAAGTCTTGTCGTTAAACGGAAGACGGATGGTGGCGCTCGCGGTGGCCGCGATGCCTTCCTCGCGGCCGGTGAAGCCCAGCCGCTCGCTGGTCGTCGCCTTCACCGCGACGCGGGAGATGTCGACCCCGGAGATTTCGGCGATGCGCGCGCGCATGGTGTCGCGCAACGGACCGATCTTCGGCCGCTCGCAGATCAGCGTCACCTCGAGATTGGCGACGCGGCCGCCGCGCTGCGCGACGCGTTCGATGGCGTATTTCAGGAACTGGTCGGAGGAGGCGCCCTTCCACTTGGCATCGCTCGGCGGGAAGTGCGAGCCGATGTCGCCGTCGGCAAGCGCGCCGAGGATCGCGTCGACCAGCGCATGCAGGCCGACGTCGCCGTCGGAATGGGCCAGAAACCCCTTGCTGTGCGGCACGCGCACGCCGCAGACCATGACGTGGTCGCCATCGCCGAAGGCGTGGACGTCATAGCCCGTGCCGGTCCTGATGTCGCCGAGCAGGCTGGCCAGGCGCGCTTCCTCGCGCACGAAGTCTTCGGGAGTGGTGAGTTTCATGTTGGCAACATCGCCTTCAAAGGTCGCAACCGTCAATCCCGCCCATTCGGCAATCGCCGCATCATCGGTGAAATCGCTGCGCCCGTCCTTCGCCGCGCGACGATGCGCCTCGAGGATGACGTCGAAACGAAAGGATTGCGGCGTCTGCGCGATTCGCAGGCGCGAGCGGTCCGGCGTGTCCTCGACATCGCCATTCGCGCCGGTGACCTTGATGGTGTCGGTGACGGGGACGACGGGGATCGCGGCGCCGGTGCGGCTGGCCGCCTCGATCGCGCGGGAGATCACGCCTTCCGAAACGAAGGGCCGCGCGGCGTCGTGGATCAGGACGATGTCCGGCTTGTGTTTTGCCAGCGCTTCCAATCCGGCGAGGACGGACGCCTGCCGCGTTGCACCGCCACTGGTCGGCGGCTCGTGCTTAAGTCCTGCGACCGCTGCCGTGAACATGGCACTGTCGTCGGGGTTCACCACCGGCTGCACCGCTGATACGTCCGCGTGGCGGCTGAAGGCTTCCATGGCACGATAGATCACGGGCTGCCCGCCGATCGAGCGATATTGCTTCGGCCCGCCAGCGCCTGCGCGCAGCCCGCGTCCGGCTGCGACGAGGACGACTGCGGTGCGCTCTGATTTCGCCATAGGACTCAAATACTCAGTTGCTGGTGAGGAGTCGGGAGTGGGGTGATTGCCGGCATGCCTCTAGCACGGCAGGCCCGCAAAAAAAGGGGGTATCCCCGGATTGTGGGAAACAGCAATTTGTTGCACTGCACTTGAAAGATCTGCAGAACTGTCTAAACTGTAGGCATGGCGCTTGACTGCACAAGAATTGTGCGCAAGATAGATCATGGCAGCGCGATCAAGCCCTGCCAAGGCAACGAGACCACTGTGACCGGCCCGGCAAGATCAGGCTCTAAGCCGTTGAAAATAGGCGACATTGAAATCGCTACTCCGGTCTTCCTGGCACCGATGTCGGGGGTGACTGACTCGCCCGTCCGCCGGCTCACAGCCGAGCTCGGGGCCGGTCTGGTCGTGTCCGAAATGACCGCCAGCGACGATCTCGTCAATGGCCATACGATGTCGCGGTTGCGCTGCGAAGCGACCGGCATCGGTCCGCATGTGGTCCAGCTCGCCGGCTGCGAAGCGCATTGGATGGCGGAGGGGGCCCGGATCGCGGAAGCTGAAGGCGCCGACATCATCGATATCAATATGGGCTGTCCGGCCCGTCACGTCACCGGCGGCCAGTCCGGCTCGGCGCTGATGCGCGACCTCGACCATGCCGTGAGCCTGATCGACGCGACCATTGCAGCCGTCAAAGTGCCGGTCACGCTGAAGATGCGGCTCGGCTGGGACGATCGCAGCCGCAATGCGCCGGAACTGGCGCGGCGCGCGCAAGCTGCCGGCATCAAGCTCGTCACCGTGCACGGCCGCACCCGCTGCCAGTTCTACAAGGGCGAGGCCGACTGGGATGCGATCCGCGCGGTGCGCGAGGCGATCTCCGTGCCGCTCGTCGTCAACGGCGACATCACGTCCTATGAGAAGGCGCTCGCCGCACTCGATGCATCCGGCGCCGATGCCGTGATGATCGGCCGCGGCGCGCAAGGCCAGCCCTGGCTGCCCGGCCAGATCGGCCGCCGCCTGAAGGGCGGGGCGGCCGAAGCCGTGCCGTCGCTCGAGGCGCAGCTCGGCTACGTCCGTACCCTCTATGAAGGCGTCTGCGCGCTCTACGGTCTGCGCATTGGCCTGCGGCACGCGCGAAAGCACCTCGGCTGGGCGCTCGATGTCGCAGCCGATGCGAGCCGCGCGCCGGCGGAGAAGCTGAAATCCTGGCGCCAGAAGATCCTCACCTCGGAGGATCCGGGTCTCGTCCACCGGTCACTGCAAGATGCCTTCGACGACTTCGCATGGAGCGCTGCTGCATGAGCTCAGTTGCTGAACATCGTCGGCCGATTCCGTCCGACAGCGATGCGATCCTGGATGCACTTCCCAACCCTGTGCTCATGATCGGGCCGGACGGCAAGATCGTCGCCGCCAATATCGCGACCGAAGCCTTCTTCGATATCTCGACGCAGTTCCTGAAGCGGCAGTCGCTGAAGGAGCTGGTGCCGTTCGGAAGCCCCTTGCTGGCGCTGATCGACCAGGTGCGCTCGTCGAACTCGCCGGTCAACGAATACAAGGTCGATCTCGGCACGCCGCGCATGGGCGGCGACCGCCAGGTCGATCTCCATGTCGCTCCCCTCACGGAGCGGCCCGGCCACATCGTGGTGATGCTCCAGGAGCGCTCCATCGCCGACAAGATGGACCGCCAGCTCACCCATCGCAGCGCCGCGCGCTCGGTGATCGCGCTCGCCGCCATGCTAGCGCACGAGATCAAGAACCCGCTGTCCGGCATCCGCGGCGCGGCCCAGTTGCTGGAGCAGCAGGCCTCGTCCGAGGACCGCATGCTCACCCGGCTGATCTGCGACGAGGCCGACCGCATCGTGACGCTGGTCGACCGCATGGAGGTGTTCGGCGACGAGCGTCCCGTCGTGCGCGGCCCGGTCAACATCCACTCGGTGCTCGACCACGTGAAGCGGTTGGCGCAGTCGGGCTTTGCCCGCAACATCCGCTTCATCGAGGATTACGATCCGTCGCTGCCGCCCGTGCTCGCGAACCAGGACCAGCTGATCCAGGTGTTCCTCAATCTGGTGAAGAACGCCGCCGAAGCGCTGATCGACGTTCCCGACGCCGAGATCCAGCTCACCACCGCGTTCCGTCCCGGCGTGCGCCTGTCAGTCCCCGGTCAAAAATCTCGGGTATCCCTGCCGCTCGAATTCTGCGTCAAGGACAACGGACCAGGCGTGCCGGACGATCTTCTGCCCAACCTGTTCGATCCCTTCGTGACCACCAAGCAGACCGGCAGCGGTCTCGGCCTGGCGCTGGTCGCAAAGATCATCGGCGATCACGGGGGCATCATTGAATGCGAGTCTCAGCCGCGCAAGACCACCTTCCGCGTGCTGATGCCGATGTACTCGACATCGGTCAAACACGCCGATCACAGCAGTCGCGACGGCTCTGCCGGGAAGTCGTCGTCTGCATCACAGGGGGCAAAATGAGGATTAACAATGCCCGCAGGTAGCATTCTCGTTGCAGATGACGACACCGCCATCCGCACGGTTCTCAATCAGGCTCTGTCCCGCGCCGGTTACGAGGTGCGGCTGACCGGCAATGCCGCGACGCTGTGGCGATGGGTCAGCCAGGGCGAGGGCGATCTCGTCATCACCGACGTGGTGATGCCGGACGAAAACGCCTTCGATCTGCTGCCGCGGATCAAGAAGATGCGGCCGAATCTGCCGGTCATCGTCATGAGCGCGCAAAACACCTTCATGACGGCGATCCGCGCCTCCGAGCGCGGGGCTTACGAATATCTGCCGAAGCCCTTCGACCTGAAGGAGCTGATCGCGATCGTCGGCCGCGCGCTCGCCGAGCCGAAGGAGCGCACGCCGAGCCCGGCCGAAGATGCCGAGATGGAGGCGATCCCGCTGGTCGGCCGTTCGCCGGCGATGCAGGAAATCTACCGCGTGCTGGCCCGCCTGATGCAGACCGACCTCACCGTGATGATCACGGGCGAGTCCGGCACCGGCAAGGAGCTGGTGGCGCGCGCGCTGCACGATTACGGCAAGCGCCGCAACGGCCCGTTCGTCGCCGTCAATATGGCTGCGATCCCGCGCGACCTGATCGAATCCGAATTGTTCGGCCATGAGCGCGGCGCCTTCACCGGCGCCAACACCCGCGCGTCGGGCCGGTTCGAGCAGGCCGAGGGCGGCACGCTGTTCCTCGACGAAATCGGCGATATGCCGATGGAGGCGCAGACCCGCCTGCTGCGCGTGCTCCAGCAGGGCGAATACACCACCGTCGGCGGCCGCACGCCGATCAAGACCGACGTGCGGATCGTCGCGGCCTCCAACAAGGACCTGCGGGTGCTGATCCAGCAGGGCCTGTTCCGCGAGGATTTGTTCTTCCGCCTCAACGTCGTGCCGCTGCGGCTGCCGCCGTTGCGCGAACGCATCGAGGATCTGCCGGATCTGGTGCGTCACTTCTTCGCGCTCGCCGAGAAGGACGGCCTGCCGCCGAAGAAGCTCGACGCGCTGGCGCTGGAGCGGCTGAAGCAGCACCGCTGGCCGGGCAACGTGCGCGAGCTCGAAAACCTCGCGCGGCGCCTGGCGGCGCTCTATCCGCAGGACGTGATCACGGCCTCCGTCATCGATGGCGAGCTGGCACCGCCCTCGGTCAGCCCGGGGGCTGCGGTCCAGCAGGGTGTCGACAATCTCGGCGGCGCGGTGGAGGCCTATCTGTCCTCGCACTTCCAAGGCTTTCCGAACGGCGTGCCGCCGCCCGGGCTGTATCACCGCATCCTCAAGGAGATCGAGGTGCCGCTGCTCACGGCCGCGCTCGCCGCCACCCGCGGCAACCAGATCCGCGCCGCCGACCTGCTCGGGCTCAACCGCAACACGCTGCGCAAGAAGATCCGGGATCTGGACATCCAGGTCTATCGCAGCGGGGGGTAGTTCTCCCGGAACGGTGGCTCAGCTCCCCCTACCAAAGCGGAGCTGAGCCTGTCCGGATCGCGCTGGCCGTTGTGGCTGACGCGGTGAGCAGAAGTCCGGATCGGGCCGAAATGTTCCGCCGTCACGTTGGAATTGGTCCACCGCAGGGCGTGGCGCCGCACTCATCGGATGAGCCGGCCTGAGACGGGCAGGGCGTTGGCCATCTGCGTCGACGGCTGCTGAATGCCCGGGCCGTTGACCAGGAGGTCGGCAGCCACGATCAGCAGCAGAACGGCCGCAACCATGATCGCGAGAAAGAACCTCTCCATGCCGGGGCAAGCCGGAGGGGCCTGAATCCGTTCCGGCGACTGGCACCGAGCCGCCATGCGCCTGTGGATGTGTCCGACCACCACAGGGGAGGCGCCGCGGAATTGTCGCAATTCGGCAACATTGTGGTAGGAATGCATCAGTATCCGCGATCCGCGGATCCCCGTTTTCAGCACCTCTCATTGCCAGAATGACCAGCGCAGATACCTCGGCCGCATCTTTTGACACGGCCCCAGCGGAAGAGCCGCGACGCTGGTCGTCGCGGCGCTGGCTGGCACCCTTTGCCGTGGCAATGGCGCTGCTGTCGGCGCTCCTGACCTTCCTGGTCCTGACCGGACTGACGCGGATCGACCCCACGCCGGAGGTGGTCCGGTCCTTCTACCTGATCAATGCGGCCACGATCCTGCTGCTGGTCGGAATCATCATCCGCGAGCTCTGGCAGCTGATCCTGGCGCGACGGCGGGGCCGGGCGGCGGCACGCCTGCACGTCCAGATCGTCAGCCTGTTCTCGATCGTGGCGGTGCTGCCGGCAGTGCTCGTTGCCGTCGTCGCCAACGTCACCATCGAGCGCGGCCTTGACCGGCTGTTCTCCGGGCCCACCAAGGAGGTGATCCAGAATTCGCTGACCATCGCCCGGGCCTACATGCAGGACCACGCGCAGCTGATCCGCGGCGACATTCTCGGGATGGCCAACGACATCGCCCACGCCCGGCCGCTCTACGACCAGGATCGCCGGTCGTTTCGCGAGCTGCTGACCGGCAGCGCCGGCTCCCGCAACCTGCCGGGGGCGATGATCATCGACAAGAACACCAACATCCTGGAATCCGCCGACACCGGCATGCGGCTGGCCTATTCGCCGCCAGCGCCGGACTTTCTCAGCAACGTCAACGAGTCCGAGCCGGAAATCGCGATCCTGCCGGACGCGAGCTACGTCGCCGCGGTGATCCGCTTGCGCGCCTTCAACGACACCTTCCTCTATGTCGCGCGGCCGCTTGATCCGAACGTTGTCAATCAGCTCAAGCAGACCGAGGTCAGCGTCGCCGAATACGCCCAGATCGAGTCGCGCCGGCTCGGCATCCAGGTCGCCTTCGCGCTAATGTTCGCGGTGATCGCGCTGACCATCCTGATGGCCTCGGTGCTGATCGGCCTGAACTTCGCCAACTCGCTGGTGGCGCCGATCCGGCGGCTGATGAACGCGGCCCACACGGTCTCGACCGGCGACCTCCATGTCCAGGTGCCCGTGAACCAGTCGGAAGGCGACCTCGCCCAGTTGGGCGAGACCTTCAACAAGATGACGCAGGAATTGCGCAGCCAGCGCGACGAGCTCGTCAGCGCCAGCGACCTCATCGACAGCCGCCGCCGCTTCATCGAGGCCGTGCTGTCCTCGGCGAGCGCCGGCATCATCGGCGTCGATACCTCGGGCAGCGTCGGCATCCTCAACCGCTCCGCCGAGAAGCTGATCGGCCATGCCGAAGCCGAGACGCTCGGCCATCCGCTCTCCGACGTGCTGCCCGAACTCGACGAGATGATGAAGACGGCGCGGGAAGGGACCCAGCGCCTGGTGCAGGGCCAGATCTCGATCACGCGCGACGGTCAGGAACGCAATCTCTCGGTCCGGGTCAGCGCCGAGAAGACCAGCCAGCCGCGCGACAGCTACATCATCACGCTCGACGACATCACAGATCTCGTCTCGGCGCAGCGCACCTCGGCCTGGGGCGACGTGGCGCGCCGCATCGCGCACGAGATCAAGAACCCGCTGACGCCGATCCAGCTCTCCGCCGAGCGCATCCGCCGCAAATTCGGCAAGACCATCACCGCGGACAAGGACAAGCAGATCTTCGAGCAGTGCACCGACACCATCGTGCGCCAGGTCGACGATATCAGACGCATGGTCGACGAATTCTCGCGCTTCGCACGCATGCCGAAGCCGGTGATGGAGGGCGAGGACGTCGCCGACACCGTGCGGCAGGCGGTGTTCCTGATGAAGGTCGCCCATCCCGAGATCGACATCGAGGCCGAATTCAAGGAGGACCCGCTGCGCGCCCAGTTCGACCGGCGGTTGATCTCGCAGGCGGTCACCAACATCGTCAAGAACGCCACCGAGGCGATCGAGCAGGTCCCGCCCGAGGAACTCGGCAAGGATTACGGCAAGGGCCGCATCGACGTCGTGGTGTCGCGCGAGGGCGAGGACGTGCTGATCGACGTCATCGACAACGGCATCGGCCTGCCCAAGGTTGCGCGCTCGCGCCTGCTCGAGCCGTATGTCACGACGCGCGCCAAGGGCACCGGCCTTGGGCTTGCGATCGTCGGCCGCGTGCTGGAAGACCATGGCGGGCGCATCGAGCTGAAGGACGCCTCCGACTTCCGCGAAGGCCAGCGCGGCGCCTGGATGCGGATGCGCTTTGCAATTTCCGGCCATCCTGCCAAGACGGAGGTGGCCGAGCACGCGCCGGCCGCCGTGGAATCGGCCGTCAAGGGCCTGGAAACAGAAACAAAAGAGCCGGTTGCCGGAACCAAAGAGCCGGCCGAAAAGACCAATGATTCAACGAAGATCGAAGCCTCAACAGGCATCTGACAAGACAGGCGCGACCGATGGCAAGTGAAATTCTGATTGTCGATGATGAGGCCGATATTCGGGATCTCGTTGCGGGCATTCTCGAAGACGAGGGGTTCGTCACCCGGACCGCACGCGACAGCGATACGGCGCTGGCCGAGATCGCCAACCGCAGGCCGCATCTGGTGTTCCTCGACATCTGGCTCCAGGGCTCCAAGCTCGACGGCTTGCAGCTCCTGGAGCAGGTCAAGAAGGACAATGCCGATTTGCCGGTCGTGATGATCTCGGGCCACGGCAACATCGAGACCGCGGTCGCCGCGATCAAGCGCGGCGCCTATGACTTCATCGAGAAGCCGTTCAAGGCCGACCGGCTCATCCTGGTCGCGACCCGCGCGCTGGAGAACTCGCGGCTCAAGCGCGAGGTCAAGGAGCTGAAGCAACTCGCGCCGAGCGCAAGCTCGCTCGTCGGCCGCTCGCCCAGCATGAACCAGTTGCGCCAGACCATCGAGCGCGCGGCGAAGGCCAACAGCCGCATCCTGATCGTCGGCCCCGCCGGCGCCGGCAAGGAATTGACCGCGCGCACGCTGCATACAGCCTCGGGCCGTGCCGACGGTCCGTTCGTCGTGATCAACGCCGCCGCGATCACGCCCGAGCGCATGGAGCATGAGCTGTTCGGCGTCGAGCAGTCCAATGGCGAGCAGCCGCGCAAGCCGGGCGCGCTCGAGGAAGCCCATGGCGGCACGCTGTTCATCGACGAGATCGCGGACATGCCGCGCGAGACCCAGAACAAGATCTTGCGCGTGCTGGTCGAACAGTCGTTCCAGCGCGTCGGCGGCGCCGGCAAGGTGCAGGTCGACGTGCGCATCATCTCGTCCACTGCGCGCAACCTCGAGGAGGAGATCGCGGCCGGCCATTTCCGCGAGGATCTCTATCATCGGCTCTCGGTGGTGCCGATCCGCGTGCCCGCGCTGTCGGAGCGGCGCGAGGACATTCCGGAGCTGATCGACTACTTCATGGAGCAGATCTCGGCGGGAAGCGGCCTGCCCAGGCGTCAGATCGGGCAGGATGCGATGGCGGTGCTGCAATCGCATGTCTGGCCGGGCAATGTGCGCCAGCTCCGCAATAACGTTGAGAGAGTCATGATTCTCGCCGCCGGCGGACCGGAGGTGATCATCACCGCTGACATGTTGCCGCAGGACGTCGGCTCGATGGTGCCGGCGATGCCGACCAGCAACAATGGCGAGCACATCATGGGCTTGCCGCTGCGCGAAGCGCGGGAGGTGTTCGAGCGCGACTATCTGATTGCTCAGATCAGTCGTTTTTCAGGAAATATTTCTCGCACGGCGGAGTTTGTTGGCATGGAACGCTCGGCCCTGCATCGCAAGTTGAAGGCGCTCGGCGTCGGTTGACGACGCCTCACGGTCGAGGATAAGCGAGGAAAATCATCGATTTCCGTAGTTTTTCGGGGCAATAGGGCGTGGGCTGGCGCGCGAAGCGGCTTGCCTAATAACCCGACCTGTCCTCTAATCGAAACGCTGTCCCTCCGAGGGGGATCTCATGATGGACGGCAACCGGAAGAGGCCCCACAATTTTCAAAAGAGGGCCGCAACCGGCGCAATAAAAAGAAACTCAAAGCGAGAAAAAAACAATGGCGGCAGACCGCGCACAAAACCTACAGGACACCTTCCTTAATCACGTTCGCAAAACCAAGACGCCACTGACGATCTTTCTGGTCAACGGAGTGAAGCTCCAGGGCATCGTGACCTGGTTCGACAATTTCTGTTTGCTGCTTCGGCGCGACGGTCATTCGCAGCTCGTCTACAAGCATGCGATCTCGACCATCATGCCTGGCGCTCCGATCCAGTTGTTCGAAGGCGGTGAGGATCAGCCGGCTTGAGAGTGATCTGATTGGAACCCCGGAATTTCGACGGGGATGCCGACCGTCCGCGGCCGGCAGGGGCTGCGCAGACGGGGCGGGTGCTTGTCATCGGTCCCTATTTGCGGCTGCGCGCGGGCGGCTCCGACGCGCAATCGGAGAGCCATGCCTCATCTCATCATGTCCAGCGTGACGCCGAGGCCCGGCTCGACGAAGCCGCCGGCCTCGCGCGCGCGATCGATCTCGTGATTGCGGATGCCATCATCACGCCGATCAGCCAGATCCGCCCCGCCACCTACATCGGCAAGGGCAAGGTCGAGGAGATCGCCGGGCTGATCAAGAGCCTTGATGTCGAGCTCGTGGTGATGGATTGCGCGCTGGCGCCGATCCAGCAGCGCAATCTCGAGAAGGAGTTGCACGCCAAGGTGCTCGACCGCACCGGCCTGATCCTGGAAATCTTCGGCCGCCGCGCCAAGACCAGGGAAGGCTCGCTCCAGGTCGAACTCGCGCATCTCAACTACCAGCGTTCGCGCCTCGTCCGCTCCTGGACCCATCTCGAGCGCCAGCGCGGCGGCTTTGGATTCATGGGCGGTCCCGGCGAGACGCAGATCGAAGCCGACCGCCGCCTGATCCAGGAGCGCATCTCCAAACTCGAGGGCGAACTGAAGAAGGTGCAGGCGACACGGCGTCTGCATCGCGCCGGACGCCAGCGCGTGCCTTATCGCGTCGTGGCGCTGGTCGGCTACACCAATGCCGGCAAGTCGACGCTGTTCAACCGCCTGACGCGTGCCGACGTGCAGGCCGCCGACATGCTGTTCGCGACCCTCGATCCGACCTTGCGCGCGCTCAGCCTGCCGCATGGCGGCAAGGCGATGCTGTCCGACACCGTGGGCTTCATCTCCAACCTGCCGACGCAGCTCGTCGCCGCCTTCCGCGCCACGCTGGAAGAGGTGCTCGAGGCCGACGTCATCCTGCATGTCCGCGACATCTCGCACGAAGACGCCGAGGCGCAGCAGAGCGACGTCGACGCGGTGCTGCGCCAGCTCGGCATCAACCCCGACGATTCCGGCCGTATCATCGAGGTCTGGAACAAGATCGATCGTTTTGACGCGGATCAGCGCGAAGAGCTGCTGAACATCGCGGCGCGCCGGCCGGAGGATCATCCGGCGATGCTGGTCTCCGCCGTGTCAGGCGAGGGGATCGACGCGCTGCTCGCCGCGATCGAGGAACGGCTCGCCGCCAAGCGCACCACGCTCGATCTCTCGATCGACGCTGCCGACGGCGCCGGGATCAGCTGGCTGCATCGCAATGCCGAGATCTTGGTCAAGGAGCTGCACGACGGCCGCTTCGACATGACCGTGCGGGTGGATGAGACCAAGCGGGATATCGTGGTCAACCGCTTCGACGCCGTGCCGCATCACGCCGCATAGGCCCGAACAAGTCTGACGCCACATTGTAGGCCGGATGGAGCGAAGCGAAATCCGGGAAAGCCCGACACGACGCGCCCCGGATTGCGCTTCGCTCCATCCGGGCTACGCACTCAAGGGCGTCCCACGACGCGCGAATTCATTGGAACACTAGAACGGAATGGTCAGGCCCGGATGTTTCGCTTGCGCCTTGGTATAGGCGACGCCGTGGACCTTGATTCCACGCTCGTCCAGCAACGAAATGATGCCGCCCTTGTTCGATAATTCCATCGGCTTCTGCACGACGACGGCGAGCGTGCCGCCGGCCGCGATCTTCCCTGACAAGGCCATTTTCTTCTTCTGCTTGTCGGCCAGCATCCAGCCGGTGAGATCGATGTCACGATCGGCCGTATTGAGCAGCGTGACGACTTCCCGCTCGGGCGTCTTCACGGCGTTGACGAGTGCCGCAATGATGCACACGAGGCCATCCGGCATTTCCGCGGTCGGAGGAGCCGTCGGATCCCGCGGCGCTGTCGGCGTGCCTCCGCCGAGATCGATCGGATGACCAGTCTTGTCGTCGGTGTGCCAGGCCTGCGTCTGGAATTTGAGGAAGACCGCCGTCCATAATTTCTGATCCGGGAATTCGAACACGAGCCCGCCGTCTTGCCACGGCCCGTTGTCGCCCGAGAATTTTCCGATGGGATTTCCCTGGTTCATATGGATGTCGTGAATGCCGCGTCCCGGCCGGAAGCCGAAATAATTGTCCGCCTTCGTCTCCGGGCCCCATGTCTCGCCGAATGCGTATATCATCGCGCTTTCGTCCGAGAGTGCGCGCTGGACGAACTGGTCGAGCTTCTCGTTGAGGTCGTTGTCCGGTCCGGGCACCGACAGCGGCAGCGGGATCATCTCCTGCGGCTGCATCAGATTGCCGCGAATGAAGTCCAGCGCGGTGCCGCCCGGTTGCGGCGGCTGTGGGTGCAAGCCCTCCGGCAATGCCGCGAGTTGTTCGGTGATCGGATGGACGAAGTGCGATCGCACCAGGAACTCGACTTCGCTTCCGTCGGCTGACTGCACATTGATGGCGATGCGGAAATCCTCGTCGCCGGCCACGATATGGACTTGATAGTGCGGCGACTTGCCGGTGCCGAAACGCATCGCGATCGGGCGTCCCTTGAGGACCGAATAGTGCTTTAGTGGCATCGCGCTCACCTGCTGTGGGGTGTGGCTGCGTCGGAATTATTATACAACTTTAAACTGTCTGTGGTGACAATTTCATGGCGGCGCCTTGCCGCATCTCTCCGCCTGAGCCGCCGACGTCTTGCAAATCGGGAAAAGGCGAGCTTCACGTACGTCAAGACGCACATGAGCGTTCCGGGCCCTCTCAACTTTCACCAAGAGGTTGATGGCAATGGATATCCCGGTCACTGCGTTCAGCTAGGTCGCGGTCTTCGCCGCATTCCAAAGCGCATCCATCTCCGCCAGCGAGGCCTGCTCCAGCGTCCGGCCCTGCGCTTCCAGCGCCCGCTCGATATAGGCAAAGCGCCGCTCGAATTTCGTGTTGGTGGCGCGCAACGCGGCTTCCGGATCGGCATCGACATGGCGGGCGAGGTTGACCAGCGCGAACATGAGGTCGCCGGTTTCTTCCGCCAGTTCCTCCTTGTCGTTGCGGTCCAGCGCGGCCTCGATCTCGTCGGCTTCCTCGCGGATCTTTGCCAGCACCGCGCGCGGGTCGTTCCAGTCGAAGCCGACGGTCGAGGCCTTGCGCTGCAGCTCCATCGCGCGCGTCAAGGCGGGTTGGCCGGCTTTCACGCCCGACAGCAGGGATTTGTGGGTCGGCGTCGTTTCTGGCGGCCGGCGCGCGGCGCGCTCGGCCTTCTCCTCGGCCTTGATGCGGTCCCAGACTTCCTTGACGTGGGAGGAGGCGAGATTGCCGTCCTTGTCGGCGAAGACGTGGGGATGGCGCCGGATCATTTTTCGCGTGATGGCCTCGACGACATCTCCAAAAGCGAAAGCGTTCTGCTCTGACGCCATCTGGGCGTGGAACACGACCTGGAGCAGGAGGTCGCCGAGCTCCTCGCGCAGATCGTCGAGATCGCCGCGGGTGATGGCGTCCACCACCTCATGGGCTTCCTCGATCGTGTAGGGCGCGATCGTCGCGAAATTCTGCTCGAGATCCCAAGGGCAGCCGGTCACCGGCGTGCGCAGCGCCGCCATGATCTCGATCAGGCGGGAAATGTCGCGGGAAGGGGTCATTACGGGGCAGTCTCCTGGCTCCAAAACCTTATGCCAAAAGTGGGCCGCCGTTCCCAGCGGCACGCGCTGGAACGGGCCGATTTCCACCGATTGGCGGGCCGCTCCCGCAGTGCTAAAGCGCGGGCCATGAGTGACGCATTTTCATCACAAACCGCGCTGGTGCTGTTTTCCGGCGGCCAGGATTCCACCACCTGCCTGGCCTGGGCGCTGAGCCGCTTCGCGCGCGTGGAGACGCTGGGGTTCGAGTACCGCCAGCGCCACGCCGTCGAGCTTGCCTGCCGCGACAGCCTGTTCGCCGGCGTCAGGGCGCTGCGCGCGGATTGGGCGGACAAGCTCGGCGAGAGCCACACGCTGTCGATCCCGACCTTGGCTGCGATCTCGGACACGGCGCTGACGCGCGATGTCGCGATCGCGATGGGCGCCGACGGGCTGCCCAATACATTCGTGCCCGGTCGCAACCTCGTATTCCTGACCTTCGCCGCGGCGCTGGCCTACCGGCGCGGCATCACCCACATCGTCGGCGGCATGTGCGAGACCGATTATTCCGGCTATCCCGATTGCCGCGACGAGACCATCCGCGCCATGCAGGCCGCGCTCTCGCTCGGCATGGCGAGGCCCTTCGAGCTGCACACGCCACTGATGTGGATCGACAAGGCCGCGACCTGGAAGCTTGCGCACGACCTCGGCGGCGATGGCCTCGTCGACCTGATCCGCGAGCAGTCGCACACCTGCTATCTCGGCGAACGCGGCGCGCAGCACGAGTGGGGCTATGGCTGCGGCGAATGCCCGGCGTGCAGCCTGCGGGCGAAGGGGTGGGCGGAGTATGTGGCGGGGAGCAAATAGCGCTCCAATCTCCGCTGTCATTCCCCGCGAAGGCGGGGAATCCAGTACGCCACGGCTTCTCCGTCTCCCGCGAACGTCTCTGGAATACTGGATCACCCGCCTTCGCGGGTGATGACAGCTGTGTTCGGGGAAACGGTGCCTGCACCACGCACGAAAAACTACCCCGCGAAATCCTCCGCACGCAGCTCGATCGGCTTGCCGTGCGGCGTCCGATCCGCGGCGTGATCCCAGGCATCCCGATAGCGATGCAGCGTCTCCGCGGATGCGACGCCCTTGCGCGCGACCAGTCCCTCCAGCGTGGCGAGCCAGTGCAGATAGTAGGTCTCGCCCGTATCAGGATCGCCGGCGGCCTGCGCACGCTTGATCTCGGAGGCCAGGGCTGCGGCCCATTCGGGCCAGGTGAACACGCCGCGCTCATGCAGTGTCAGCGCCATCGCGAAGGCATGGGCCTCCCAGGGCGCACGGAACACCGGGCCGTCATCATCGCGCGGAATGCTCGGAATTGCCGCGGTCGCGGCGGCAGCAGCCGTGCTGCTCATCACGCCGCGTCCAGATAGGGCTCGAACGCGTCGATCGACACTTTTGAGGTCGGATCGCCGTCCGCGCCCCAGAGATCGCGGCCCTCGAACACGACCGTGTAGAGCCATTGCGGATTTTCGCCGAGCTCGATCGCCGCCGAATCCGGAAACACGTGACAGCCATGGTTCAGCTCGACCACGCCGACATGGCCGCGCACATAGCGCGGCAGCCGCGTATGGGTGGCGGGATGAATGTTCTTGGCGCGCACCTTGTCGCCGATCTTGAACTTGGCGGGCGCCGGGGCAGGGCGGGCGAACTTGCCGCGCACCATGATCCGCTCGACCTGGCCGAGATCGAACTTGCCATGCTTGAGCGCCTTTGCGGGCTGCATGGCGTGGCCGGCCGCGACTTCCTCGCGGGTGAGGTAGCCCTTCTCGATCAGCATCTCCTCGAGGCCGAGGAACCATTTCTTGTAGTAGGAGCTGGAGAGATAGACGTGCGGCGGAATCGTCTCGCGATAGAACCGCGAGGTATCGATGTTGAAGGCGCCGGCCGCGCCCATCGCGCGCACCATCGCGAGAACGCGGGATTCCCATTCCTCGTGAAACATCGGCTCGTTCGGCTCGGGCTCGACCTTGCCGAACCCATCCATGCCGCCCATATCGTGCACGCCGTTCATGACGGCGCTCCAGGCTTTTTGGCAAAGCCGGTGCCGATCATGGAATCGCGGGTGACGAGCTCGGCGAGCTGTTCCTCGCTCCAGCCTTCGGTGCCTTCGGGCCGCATCGGCAGCACCAGGAAGCGCGTCTCGGCGGTGGAATCCCATACCCGGATCTCGATGTCCTTCGGCACCGTGACGCCGAAATCGGCCAGCACGCCGCGCGGGTCCTTCACCGCGCGCGAGCGGTAGGGCGCGGCCTTGTACCAGACCGGCGGCAGTCCGAGCATTTCCCAGGGGTAGCAGGAGCACAGCGTGCACACGACCATGTTGTGACGCTGCGGCGTGTTCTCGATCACGACGAGATGGTCGCCGACGCGGCTGACATGGCCGAGCGTGCCGACCGCCTTGGAGCCGTCCTCGAGCAGCGCTGCCTTGAAAGCCGGATCGGTCCAGGCCTTGGCGACGACACGGGCGCCGTTATGCGGACCGATCTTGGTCTCGTAGGCCTGGATGATGGCGTCGAGCGCGGCCGGCTCGACATAGCCTTTTTCGGTCAGGATCGTCTCGAGCGCGCGCACGCGCAGCTCGGTCTCGGAGAGTTCCGAATGATCGTGGTCGTGGTGATGATGGTGGTCGTGGTCGTGGTCCTGGCTCATGGTGCGAAAGATAGGCGAGTTTTTCCCCACCTGTCGAGCGTCCGTTGCAGCGCAATCCGGCCACGTATTCGTGACGCCGTTTGTGCGCTAGCATCGCCCCAAAGCGGATGGGGAACGCGGGTGATGGGCTCCGTCAAGATCGGGAAGGGCAGCCGGGCATTGATCGCGCCTCGGACAATCCGTATACGCCGCGTTGGGACAAAAGCGGCCCGGTCAACGAGCCGGTAAAATGCCGTTGAAATCGAGGGGGAGGGCCCATGACCGCTAGCTCGCAGGCGCCTGAGGCGACGGGGTTTCACTGGAAGCTGATCGCGCCGCTCGTGGTGTGGCTGGCGATCTATCTGTGGCCGGTGCCGGCCGGGCTCAACGTCAATCAGTGGCACTATTTTGCCGTCTTTGCCGCCGTCATCACCGGGCTCATTCTGGAATCGATGCCGGTCGGCGCCGTCGGACTGATCGGGCTCACCGTCGCCGGCGTCAGTGGCTACATCGATCCCGATCCGACCAAGTCGCTGCGCTGGATGCTGGCGGGCTTTGCCGAAAGCACGGTCTGGCTGATCGTCGGCGCTTTCGTGTTCTCGATCGGCTATCGCAAGAGCCAGCTTGGCCGGCGTATTGCGCTGGTGCTGGTGCAAAAGCTCGGCAGCAACACGCTCGGCCTCGGCTATGCGGTGGCGATGGCGGACTTCCTGCTGGCGCCGGCAACGCCCTCGAACACCGCGCGCAGCGGCGGCATCGTCTATCCCATCATCAGCAACATCCCGCGCATCTACGGCTCCGAGCCCGGACCGACCGCCGGCAGGATCGGCACCTACGTGATGTGGACCGCGTTCGCGGCCACCGCGGTGACGAGCTCGCTGTTCTTCACC
Source organism: Bradyrhizobium sp. P5_C12 (assembly GCF_054049735.1). Classification (NCBI taxonomy): domain Bacteria; kingdom Pseudomonadati; phylum Pseudomonadota; class Alphaproteobacteria; order Hyphomicrobiales; family Nitrobacteraceae; genus Bradyrhizobium; species Bradyrhizobium sp. P5_C12. The sequence continues at coordinate 267,508 of NZ_JBFULU010000007.1, read as the reverse complement.
GCGCTCGCGCCCAACGCGGCGGCGCTGGCGATCGCCAAGAAGACGGTCGGTGTCGAGGTGAGCTGGGGCCAGTGGTTCATCGGCTTCGCGCCGTTCGGCATCCTGCTGATGATCCTCGTTCCGCTGCTGAGCTACGCGGTGTGCCGGCCGGAGGTGAAGCGCAGCCCGGAGATTTCCGAATGGGCGGGGAAGGAGCTCGCGGAGATGGGCCCGATGTCGCGCAACGAGTGGATCATGCTGGGCCTGATCGTGCTCGCGATGTTCCTGTGGATCGCGGGCTCGAGCCCGGACATCCACGTGCCCGTGCTCGGCTCGAACTTCGTCAATGCCACCACCGTCGTGTTCATCGTGATCTCGCTGATGCTGGTCACCGGCGTGATCGAGTTTGCCGACATCGTCAGCGAGAAGGGCGCCTGGGAGGTGTTTTTCTACTTCACCTCGCTGCTCACGCTGGCCTCGGGACTGAACGAGATCGGCTTCATCAAATGGTTTGCGACCGAATATGCGAAACCGCTCGCCGGGCTCACGCCATCGACCGCGATGATCCTGCTGGTCGCGCTGTTCTTCTGGATCCATTATTTCTTCTCGAGCATCACCTCGCATGCCGCAGCCGTGCTGCCGGTGGTGCTCGCGGTCGGATCGGGCATCCCTGACCTGCCGGTCACGACGCTCGCCTTGCTCTGCATGTATTCGCTCGGCCTGATGGGCGTGATTTCGCCGTACGCGACCGGTCCGGCGCCGATTTATTTCGGCAGCGGCTATATCGGGAAGCGGCAGTTCTGGGGCTTCGGCCTGATCTTCGGGCTGCTCTATTTCGGCGGACTGCTGCTGATCGTGCTGCCGTGGTTGCAGATGGTCCGGTAGGGCGAGCCCGGGGAACACCCCGCAAGATGAATTTTCTTCGCCGGGGAGGGTTTTGGAAAACTTTGTCCAATCCCTTGCAAATATCTGAAATTGCAAGAAAGACCTGAAAGGGCGATGCTGCGTGTTGCAGTGCAGCGTTCGCTTGGAACCGCATGCCCTCTGGCTTCCCCCGTCGCTGATGCGACTTTCTCTCGCGCCCCACGGCATGCGAGCAGACGATCCGTTGTGAAAGAGATGAACGCGCACCAATCAGTGGCGACCGGCCTGCCGATCGAGCCCCGCGAGGCGATTTCACCCGCTGCCGGGCCGGACGCGATGGTCCGGTTCGCTGGCATTTCGAAAACCTATCCGGCCTATCGCGGCAAGCCCGGCGTCCGTGCGCTTGAAGGCATCGACTTTGCGATTCCGCGCGGGGCGATCACCGGCGTGATCGGCCGCTCCGGCGCCGGCAAGTCGAGCCTTGTCCGGCTCATCAACGGGCTGGAGAAGCCGACCACGGGCCGCGTTGTCGTCGACGGCCGCGACATCTCGGCGCTGGCCGGCCGTGAGCTGCGGCTGGCACAGCGCTCGATCGGCATGATCTTCCAGCATTTCAACCTGCTGTCGTCGCGCACGGCGGCCGACAACATCGCGCTGCCGCTGGAGATCGCCGGCTGGGCCAAGGCCGACATCAAGGCGCGGGTGGCCGAGCTGCTCGACCTCGTCGGTATAGCCGACAAGCACGATCGCTACCCTTCCGAACTCTCCGGCGGCCAGAAGCAACGCGTCGGCATTGCGCGCGCGCTCGCGACCCGGCCGAACGTGCTGCTGTCGGACGAGGCGACCTCAGCGCTCGATCCGCAAACCACCCGCGCGATCCTGGATCTGCTCGCCAACATCAACCGCGAGCTCGGCGTGACCATCGTGCTGATCACCCACGAAATGTCCGTGGTGCGTCAGCTGGCCAAGGAAGTCGTCGTGCTCGACGCCGGTCATGTCGTCGAGAGCGGCCACGTCGCCGACATCTTCACCCATCCGAAGCATCCGATCACGCAGTCCTTCCTCGCCGAGGCGACCGGCGACAGCCTTCCGGTGTCGCTGGCGAGCCGGATCGTGCCGGAGCCGGTTGCAGGCGGGCAGGCGGTGATCCGCGTCCAGGTGCGCGGCGCTGGCGCCGGGGATACGCTGGTCGCGCGGCTCGCGCGCGAGCTCGGCATCGACGTGGCGCTGCTGGCGGCCCGCATCGACGAGATCGGCGGCCAGCATGTCGGCTCGCTGGTGCTTGGCATTCCTCTTGGCATTCCCGGCGGCGAGGGCGCCGCGAGCCGGGCACTCGCCTGGCTGTCTCAACATCAATTCCTGGCGGAGCGTCTCGGCCATGTCGCCTGAGCTCATCAACCTGATCATCCAGGCCACCGGCGAAAGCCTGTTCATGGTCGGGGTCGCGGCGCTGCTCGGCACCGTCTTCGGCCTGCCGCTCGGCGTTTTCCTCGCCACCAGCCGCAAGGGAGAGCTGTTCGCGGCCCCCGCAATCAACGCCGTGCTCGGCATCGTCGTCAATGCCACGCGCTCGACGCCCTTCATCATCCTGGTGGTCGCCATCATCCCGTTCACGCGCCTCATCGCCGGCACCTCGATCGGCTCGACGGCGGCGATCGTGCCACTGACGATCGCCTCGACGCCGTTCATCGCGCGCCTGGTGGAAGCGGCGATCCGTGAGGTCGATGGCGGCCTGATCGAGACCGCGTCCTCGTTCGGCGCCTCACCCATTCAGATCGTGTTCAAGGTGCTGATCCCCGAGGCGCTGCCGGGCCTGTTGCTGGCGCTGACGCTCGCGGTGGTCAGCCTGCTCGGCTACTCCGCCATGGTCGGCGCGGTCGGGGGCGGGGGCTTAGGGGATCTCGGCATCCGCTACGGCTACCAGCGCTTCATGCCGGAGATGATGCTGGCCGTCGTCGTCGTGCTGATCGCGTTGGTGCAGCTCGTGCAGAGCGCCGGCGACTATCTGGCGCGCCGGGTCAACCGCCGGCTACGGCATCGCTGACACTTTTCAAGCCCGCCGCTACGCCGCCGGCGGGTAGTAGAGAAATTCGATCATCAGGCAGCCGTCGCGGGTGAAGAACGGTCCATGCTCGACATGGGCCGGCCGCACGGCATAGGTGCCAGCCTCCAGCCGCCGCGCTTCCTGTGCCGCCGTGCCGATCGAAAGCGAGCCCGAGATCAGAAACACTTCCTCGCACCAATCGTGCGAGACCGGATGGCCTACGGACGCACCGGCGGCCCAGCGCGACAGCCGCGTCACCGCGCCCGTCCGCTCCGGGTGATTGAAGCGACCGGACAGGATCTTTTCCTCAACCCCGACATAGCCGGGGACGGCCCGCCAACCATCATCGGCCAGCGCGTCGAAAAACTCCCTGTGGTCCTTCATGAAGCGACCGAAGCCGGGCTCCGCCATGCCATCATCTCCCGAGCTGATCCTGACACGGATCGACCTTACAGCAGGCCGATGGTGTTTCCCACCCGATGCCGATCCGGACGGAGAGTGCCGCGGTCCGGCCTGCACGGTGACCACGCAGCTCGGTGAACCCCGCCTCGATCCACGGGCGCATTGGTCGCACGTGCTGCGCACACGTCTGGAGAGATTCTAGGGCCGTTCCTATCGCACTCGGAAAGCGCCTGCGTTAGGGCGAGGACTCAAAAATCGTACCGGCAAAGCCGGCAACTTTGGAACCTCGATGAGAGCGCTATTCGGTCGGTTGCATCGCTGGGCGGGACTGCTCACGGCAGGATTCCTGTTCTTCTCCGGCATCACCGGGGCGATCATCTCCTGGGATCATGAGATCGACGACGTGCTGAACCGGCACCTGTTCGACGTCACCAGCAAGGGCCCGGCCATTCCCTCCATCGAGCTCGCCAAACAGATCGAGCAGCGCGATCCGCGGGCGCGCGTGGTCTACCTCTTCATGACACCGGAGGAGGGCCAGTCGCTGTGGTTCTTCGTCATGCCGCGGATCGATCCGGCGACCGGCAAGCGCTACGCGCTCGATTACAATCAGATATTCCTCGACCCCAACACCGGCGCGGAGCTCGGCCGGCGCTACTGGGGCGCGGTGTGGCCGGTGACACGGGAGAACTTCGTCTCGTTCCTCTACAAGCTGCACTACACGATGCACATTCCGGAGTTCTGGGGCAGCGACCGCTGGGGCATGCGGGTGCTCGGCATCATCGCCATCGTCTGGACCATCGATTGCTTCGTCGGCTTCTATCTCACGCTGCCCTCCCGGCGGCGCGCCAGCGCCACGCGGGCGCCCGCGGTCGCGCGCCAGCTCGACCGGGGTTTTTGGGCGCGCTGGGCGCCGGCCTGGACCATCAAGACAAGCGGCAGCGCCTACCGGATCAATTTCGACATCCACCGCGCCTTCAGCCTGTGGACCTGGGCACTGCTGTTCGTCATCGCCTTCACGGCGTTCTCGCTGAATCTCTATTTCGAGGTGTTTTCGCCGCTGATGAAGATGGTGTCGAACTACACGCCGACGCCCTATGAGCAGCGGCCGTACCGCGATCTCGACGATCCCATCGAGCCCAAGGTCAGCTTTGCCGAGATCGCCGCGCGCTCCAGCGCCGACGGCCAGGGGCGGGGGTGGACCACCCCGATCGGTGCGATCAGTTACGGGCCCGCCCATGGTGTCTATGCGGCGGCGTTCTTTCACCCCGGCGACGACCACGGCGCCGGCGGCGTCGGGCCCGCGCAGCTCTATTACGACAGCGAGGATGGACGTCCGATCGGCGAAAGGCTGCCCTGGGTCGGCACCGCCGCCGACATCTTCGTGCAGGCGCAGTTTCCGCTGCATTCGGGCCGTATCGTCGGACTGTTCGGCCGCGTCCTGATCTCGATCATGGGCCTGGTGGTGGCGGCGCTTTCGGTCACCGGCGTCGTGATCTGGTGGCGCAAGCGCCGCGCCCGCGTCCGCGTGCGTGAGACCGCCGCGGTACGGCTGAGCCGGCAGCTCACGCCGGCGGAGTAGGGCTAGGCGAACTGGTCAAGAACCGATGTTCTGGAAGGCCCGCGCGACGCCGTGAATGGCAAGAACATGATGGTACTATTCCCGGGACTGCTGACGATTCCGGCGAAATGGTTCGGCGGTTCATCGCGCAGCGTTGGCAAAGGACACGAGGGACACAATGGCCGCCCAGATCATGATCCTCAATGGACCGAACCTCAATTCTCTCGGCATCAGGGAGCCGCACATCTACGGCCGGACGACGCTGAAGGAGATCGAAGCGAGCTGCCAGGCTCTGGCCGATCAGCTTGGCGTCTCGATCGCGTTCCATCAGTCCAATATGGAGGGCGAGCTGGTCAACCTGATCCAGTCCGCCCATGGCAAGGCGGATGCGATCATCATCAATCCGGCGGGCTATTCCTTCACGTCGATCGCGTTGATCGATGCGCTGAAGATTTTTGAGGGGCCGAAGATCGAGCTGCATATCTCGAATATCCATGCGCGCGACGCGCTTCACCGCCATTCGATCACGTCGAGTGCCTGCACGGCGGTCATTTGCGGCCTGGGCCCATACGGCTATCTTGCCGCGATGCTGGCGGCCGTTCAGCGGCTCGGACAATTGCCCGACACGATCCCGCCGGCTCTTCACGGGCTCGCGGCCGGCCCTCGCGGATGAACCTTCCCGCCCGGCACCGGCACAAAGACTGGAGGTCGCTCCCAGCCCGCGGACATTGAATGAGATCGCTCGCCTTGCTCTGCCTGCTCGTCTTTGGCACCTGCGCACATGCGGCCACACAAGAGCAGCACTACCTCGACCTGCGTGATCGCTACATCGCAAAGTTCTCGAAGGCTGCGGAGAGCGACGAGACCACCAGGCAGCACGATGCGGCGCTCAAGGAACTGACAGCCGTGCTGCGCGGCCTGGTCGGGCCCGTCACCATCAAGGGGCTGCCGGCAGACGGCAAGTCGAACGCCGACACGCTCTTCAAAGGCGACTCGGGCTTCGGCCATCTCGATGGGCTCGGTTTCGCTTCGGAAGGCGACAAGATGCAAGCCGTGGTGACGACGACCACCTTGCTCAAGCACTGGCTTGCCGAGCACCGCGAGGACGGCATGCCGCAGGAGATCGGCGCGGCGTTCAGGTCGGACCGCCTCTATTATTATGCGATCCAGGACGCGGCTTTCGCCAAATATGCCGAGCTGCCGATCACAAAGCCCGCAGCGGCGAGCGTCGCGGTCGCCGTGCTGGGCGTGCGCGGCAATGGCGATCTCAAGGGACCGCCGAATGAAATCGACGTCGTCGCGATCCGGGGCGACAAGGTCTTCTTCCTCGCCGCAACCGACGCTGTGAAGACGGCCGAAATCCCGGCCTGCGAGAAGGTCTGGAAGCAGATGATGGCCAAGCCCATCGACAAGAAGGACCCGCGCGGTGACATGACCCGCGAAGACAATGCGATGAGCGCCTTTACTGCGTGCTTCGACAAGGCGGCGCCGAGCCAGAGCTGGTTCGCCGCGGCCGTCAGGAAGGCGCAGAGCCAGTTGGACCTGCTGCCGCTGCGTTAGCGCGCACTCCCACCGCGATTCCACCCACGGCCGCCCTCGCCAAAGATCTCGTAGCCGGTCGGCGTCACCGCGACCGTGTCCTCGAGCTTGATGAAGCCGCGGCTGGGATGCTTCATGGTGGTCTCGATCGACACCACCATGCCGGGCTCGAGCGGCAGCCTTGCATCGACATCGTCATAGGGAACCGGACCCTTGGCGGTCAGGCGAGGGGCCTCGTGGCTGACCAGGCCCATGCCATGCGCGAGGAAATCGGTGCAGTCGCGCCGGGTGATCTGGGCGAGCTGCCGCTCGGCCGCGACGTAGATGTCGCCGCCGAGAGCGCCCGGCCGGACCGCGGCGAAGGCTGCGCGCTGCACCGCCTCGATCTCGGCCAGGCAATCCGTCAACTCGGCATCCGGCTCGCCCAGCACGGCCATGCGCGCGAGGTCGCCGATATAGCCGTGATAATTGCCGCCGGAGTCGAGCGAGAGCACGTCGCCTTGCTCCCAGCGTTGCGCCGACGGCGCCCGATTGTGGCTGCTGCCGCAGGCCAGCAGGCAATATTCGAAGGTCAGCCCGCGGTTGACTTCGGCGACGCGCAAGCCGTCCGACAATTGCTGCTTGGTGGTCCCGGGACCGTGCCCGGCGATCACCTCCAGCATCGAGGCGATCACCAATTCCGACGCGGTCTTGAGTTTTGCCAGCTCGTCCGCCGACTTGACCGCGCGCAGCCGCTCCAGCACGAGGAGCGCGTCCCTGAGCTCGGCGCCGGGCAGGGCGTCGGCAAGCGCCTGTCCCGCGTCCATCGGCAGGAACGCCATCTCGACGCCGATCCGCTTCATCCGCACCCCGGCTTCCTTCAGGACCTTTACGGCCCGCTTGATGGCGTCGACCGAGCCGTTGGACTCGGTCCGGACCTGCGGCACCCAGGGCGGCGCCACGGCGCGCTGATGGGTCTCCAGCCGATGTCCGATATAGACGGCCTTGTCCGGCGCGCCCTTGGCATAGACCAGGACCGGCAGATAGCGGCTGACGCCCACGGCATCCATGTAGTCGAAGAAGATCGCGCGCTCGGCCCCGAGCAGGTACTGCACATTGTGCTTGGAGGTCGCGACCAGGACGTCGAGATGAGCCGCCTCCATCAGGCGGTCGAGCTTGGCGGCATCGAATGGCATGGTGCGAGAGCCGGTCGCGCGGGCGACGTTCTCCTTCATGATGGACCTCCCATTGGCGGCGCGGCTCGAAGCGGCTGCGTCCGTTGTCTGGCGCTCGTTTGGTGATTGATTGTGCGCCGGGAGAGGGGTTCTGGGTAGCCTTTTCTGGGTAGCCCTGGAGCCGTGCTTCTTCACCAAGGAGTGAGCTTGCCGACGCTCAGCCGGCCATCCGGTGCAACATACCGTCTTGTTCTCAAATCATTCCGACAAGGCATTCGTGCTTGCCCCCGCTCGTCCAATGTTGCCGGCAAAAGTCGGCTCGGACTATTGCGACCTCACGAGGTGACAGGCGGACATGTGCCCACGCCCCGCTTTCCCCGCGCCGCGCGGCTTGAGAAAAGGGACTTCCTCGGCACATCTCGGCTCGGCGAGCGGGCAGCGCGTGCGGAACCGGCAGCCAGAGGGTGGATCGATCGGGCCGGGCACATCCCCCGAAAGCCGAATCCGCGCCTTTCGCTCGGCCGAGACGTCGGGGTCCGGGATCGCCGAGAGCAGGGCTTGCGTATACGGATGCTGGGGCGCGGTCATGATGTCTTCCACTGGCCCGACCTCGACGATCCGCCCCAGATACATCACCGCGATCCGGTCGCTGATGTAGCCCACCGCGGCCAAGTTGTGCGCCACGAAGACATAGGTCAGGCCGAGCTCGCGCTTCAAGTCGCCCATGAGGTTGAGGATCTGTGACTGTACCGAGACGTCGAGGGCCGAAATCGGCTCGTCCGCGACGATCAGCCGTGGCCGCATGATCAGCGCCCGCGCGATGCCGATCCGCTGCCGCTGTCCGCCCGAAAACTCATGCGGAAACCGGTCCATCGCATCAACGGGCAGGCCGACCTGGCTCAGCACTTCGGCGACCTTGTCCGTCAGCTCCGGCTTCCCGATGCGACCCTGCGCGCGCAGCCCCTCGGAGACGATCGCCCGCACCTTCATCCGCGGATCCAGGGAGTCGTTGGGATCCTGGAAGATGTATTGCAGTTGTCGCCGCGCCAGTTTGCGCGCCTTGCCGCCGAGTTCCGCGAGGTCGTTGCCCTCAAGGCTCACGTGCCCCCGGGTCGGCGTGGTCAGGCCGACGATGAGCTGCGCCGTCGTCGTCTTGCCGCAACCGGATTCACCCACCAGCCCCAGCGTCTCGCCCTCGTAGACGTCGAGGTAAAGGTCGTCCACCGCCTGGACCACCGCCTTGCCCTTCGGCGAGCGCGTGGTGAAATGCTTGGTCAGGCCGCGCAGTTGCAACAGCGATTCAGCCATCGGAGGTCTCCACGGCGGCGGCATCGGACAGCAGCAGCCAGCAGGAGGCCGCGTTTTCACCGCTGCGCACTTGGGGCGGGGCGGCATCGCGGCAGCGTGCCATGGCCTGTGGGCAGCGGTTGGCGAAACGGCAGCCCACAGGCCAGAGCTTCGAGCTCGGCACGATCCCGGGGATCGAGCTGAGGCGCATGTTGCGGTCCATCCCCAGACGGGGGATGCAGGCCATCAGCCCGCGGGTATAGGGATGGCGCGGCGCGGACAGCACCTGTTTCACCGGGCCGGTCTCGACAACCTGGCCGCCATACATCACGGCGACCTCGTCGCAGATCTCGGCGACGACTCCGAGATCATGGGTGACGAACATCACGGCCATGCCAAGCTCCTGGCGCAGCTTGACGATCAGTTCGAGGATCTGGGCCTGGATCGTGACATCCAGAGCGGTCGTTGGCTCGTCGGCGATCAGCAGGCTGGGATCGCAGGTCAGCGCCATCGCGATCACCACCCGCTGGCGCATGCCGCCCGACAATTCGTGCGGGTAGCTGTCGACACGCTTTTCCGGCGCGGGAATCCCGACGAGACCCATCAGCTCCACCGCGCGCTCCCGCGCCGCGCCCCGGGAAATCCGCCGGTGCAGCTGCAGGTTCTCGATGATCTGCTCGCCCACCGTGAAGACCGGGTTCAGCGAGGTCATCGGTTCCTGGAAGATCATCGCGATCTCGTTGCCGCGCAGGCCGCGCAGCGTCCGCTCGTCCTCCCGCACCAGATCGCGCCCCTTGAACAGGATCCGGCTGCCGGGCTCGATCCGGCCTGGCCGCTGGATCAATCCCATGATCGAGGCGCCGGTGACACTCTTGCCCGAACCGGACTCGCCCACGACCCCCATGATGCGTCCTGCGTGGATCGTGAGATTGACCCCGTCGACCGCCTTGGCCACGGCGTCGCCGGTGTGGAAATAGGTGCGCAGATCGCGCAGCTCGAGAAGTGCGCCGGTCTCCTTCATGAGGCCATGTCCAGTTCCGCCTCGGGGTGATGCGCGTTCCAGTTCAGCGCCTTCTCGAACTGGCGGCTGGCCCGCAGCACCAGCGCCTCCTCGTTCGGGCGGCCGATGATCTGCAGCCCGACCGGCATGCCGCCGACGAAGCCGCAGGGCACGCTGGCCGCGCAGTAGCCGGCGACGTTCACTGGCAATGTGTAGGAGACGAGTGCCGGAATCCGTTGGGTCATGTCATTCGGATCGATGACGGGCGAGGTGATGCCGATGGTGGGCGCAAGGATCAGGTCGGTCTCGGCGAAGAGTCCGTCCATGTAGCGGATGAACTCCGCACGGCGCATCACCGCGCGGGAATATTGCGAGCCAGTCACTTCCGAGGCCCATTCGAAGCGGGTGCGCGCATAGGGCGTGAGCTGSCTGYACGTCGCCTCGTCGCGCATCAGTTGCTCGCCCAGAGTGGCATGCCGGTCGACGAACTCCAGCACCCGCCAGGCTTCGTCGAGACCCTCCGTCGCAAGGACGACCGCCTCATCGCGCAGATCGGCGCCGAAATCGGTGATAAGCTCGGCGGCGGCGCGTACTGTGCGCAGCACCTCCGGATCGGTGAAACCCTGCGCGAACCTGTTGTCCCACCAGGTCGCACGCACGCCTTCGATGCCATTTTCCAGACTGCCCAGGTAGTCGGGCGGCGTGTCGATCCGGCAGAACGGATCCTGCGGCATCGGTTCGGCGATGACCTGCAGGAGCGTCGCCGCATCCCGTACGTCCCGTGCCATCGGCCCGACCGCGGTGCAGAACACCGCGGAGCCCAACCCGCCATGGCGCGGCACACGCCCGAAGCTCGGCAGAAGGCCGAAGATGCCGCATTGGGCCGATGGCAGACGGATCGAACCACCCGAGTCGCTGCCGATGGCGAGCGGACCGAAGCCCGAGGCCAGCGCGGCCGCCGCCCCGCCGCTGGAACCGCCCGAGGTCTTCTTGCGGTCCCAGGGATTGCGGCATTCCTCGGAAATCAGCCCCACCGTCCGCCAATACATGCCGAATTCCGGCGTATTGGTCTTGCCCAGGATCACGCCGCCAGCGGCACGGATGCGCGCGGCGCAGATGCTGTCCCGCTCGGGCACGTGATCGACGAAAGCCTTCGAGCCGCTGGTGGTCCGCAGCCCCCGGGTGAAGAACTGATCCTTGATCGTCACCGGGACGCCGGTCAGCGGGCCCAACTTCTCCCCGGCGGCGACGCGGCGGTCGACGGCGCGCGCCTCTGCGAGGGCCATCTCGCCCGCCACGGTCAGGAACGAATGGATGCCGCCGTCGTAGCGCGCTATCCGCTTCAGCAGCAGGCGGGTGATCTCTTCGGCGGAGCTTTCACCGCTGGCCACCAGCCCGTGCAGACGCCAGGCCGGTTGCCAGTGAATATCGTTTTCCAAACTCATGTCACTTCTCCGCTTTGGGATCGAATTTGTCGCGCAACCCATCGCCGAGCAGCAGGAAGCCAAGCACGATGAGCACGATGGCTGCGCCGGGGGCGAGCACCAGCCAGGGGGCATGCGTCATGACCGAGGTGGAGTCCGCGATCATCCCGCCCCAGGTCGGGGTCGGGGGCTGAATGCCCATGCCGAGGAAGGAGAGGGCCGATTCCGTCAGCAGGGCGGCGGTGATCGTCGAGGCGGTCTCGATGATCAGGGGGGTGGAGATATTGGGCAGCACATGGACGAGCAGGTTGCGCCAGGCCGGAACGCCCAGCACCTGGGCGGCCTTGACGAATTGCCGCTCGCGCAGCGACAGGGTTGCCCCACGGGCCACCCGGGCGAATGGCGGCACGAAGAGCACGCCCATCGTCATGATCAGATTGCTCAGGCTGTTCCCCAGCACGGCAACCAGGGCGATCGCCAGGAGCAGCGGTGGAAAGGCCTGCAAGACGTCAAGAAGACGCATCAGCAGGAGGTCCGCCTTGCCTCTGGCATAGCCCGCGGCCATGCCCCAGCTTGTCCCCACGACAAGGGCGAAGGCGGTCGCGGCGGCCGCCACGATCATCGAGCTGCGGGAGGCGTAAAGCGTTCGCGTCATCACGTCACGCCCGAGCAGATCGGTGCCGAAGGGATGCGCCGCAGAGGGCGGCCGCATCGACATTCCGACGAGATCATTCGGACCGAAGGGCAGGAGCAACGGCCCGAGCAGGGCACATGCCAGCAGGATCAGCAGCAGCGCGGCCCCGGCCTGCACCAGCAGGTTCTGACGCCGGAAAGCGGCCAGCGGGTGCAGAGCAAGCCGCCGTGCGCGCGCCGCTTCTGGGGCGGCGGTGTATGGGATCGTGTTGTCCGTCATGGTCAGATCCGCGGGTCAAGGCGGTGATAGGCCAGGTCGACGGCGAGGTTGATCAGCACCACCATCGCGCCGACGACGATCACCGCCCCCTGCACCAGCGTGTAGTCCCGGCTGCTGATCGCGCTCAGCATCAGTTGGCCCAGCCCCGGCAGGCCGAAGACCTGCTCGACCACCACCACACCCGAAATCAGCTGTGCCGCAATCAGGCCCGAGGCGGTGACCACCGGCAGCAGTGCCGTTCGCAGCCCGTGTTTCAGCAGGACCCGCCAGGGGCCGGCCCCTTTGGCCCGGGCCATGGCGATATATTGCTCGCGCATGACTTCCAGCATCGCGCCCCGCGTGTAGCGCATGATCGTCGCAGCGGCGGCCAGCGACAGCACGGCGGAGGGCAGCAGCAGCCCCTCGATCGCCCCCCAGAAATCAGTCTGGAAATCAATGCTGCTGAAAAGCTGCACCGACGGCAGATACAGCGAGAAGAACAGGACGGCGGTGACGCTGGCCACGAAGGTGGGTACCGCCATCCCGGCCAGCGAGACGATCCGCAGCGCGGCGTCCAAGCTTCGCCCCCGTCGCGCGGCGGCGAGTACGCCGGCCGGAATACCGATCACCACCGAGATGACGAGCGACATCAGCGTCAGCGCCAGGGTCACCGGCAGATGCGCCAGAATCTCGCCCGAGACCGGCACGTTATGCACCAGCGATTTGCCAAGATTGCCGTGCACCACCCCGTTGATCCAGGTGAAATATTGCACGGTCAGGGGCTGGTCCAGGTTGAGGCTGCGGCGGATGTTCCGCGCCTCTTCGGAATCCGAGGCAATCTCGCCCCCGGCGATGACGCTCACGACATCGCCAGGAATGAGATGGACGAGCGAGAAGCTGACCACCGACATCCCGATCAGGACGGGCACCAGCAAAGCCAGGCGGCGCAGAAGATGGGCGAACATCATGGGACTCTCGATCGCGTGGCGGAGGCGAGCCAGGCCTGACGCAGCAACACGCGCTGTGCGTAGGGGGTTGTGTGGTAGCCGCGCAGCTTCTCGCTCCAAATCTCGAACTGCAGCGGGATCGCGGCGGGGAACAGCGCATAGGCCTGATCGGCGATGCGGTGCTGCATCTCACGGTAGATCGCGACCCGCTTGGCGACATCGGTGGTCGCCCGTCCCTCGGTGAAGAGTGCGTCGATCTCCGGATCCTTGGTCTTGCCGGGGTTGACGCTCGACGCGGAGGCAAACCGGATCCTCAGATTCGACTCCGCGTCGGGTGCCGGTGCCAGGTCGGCCATGCTGATCGGGCTCAGCGTGCCCTGGAAATCCTTGACCAGGCTGCCCCAGTCTTTCTGCTCGATCTTGATGCGGATGCCGATCCGCGCCACCTGCTGCTGCACGATCTGTGCGACCGCCACGTCGCTGGAGGTCTGCGGAGAGACCGCGAAGACGGTGTCGAACCCGCCCGCATGGCCGGCCTCTGCCATCAGTGCCTTGGCCTGCGTCAGATCCGGGGTCTGGTAGGGCAGTGCCAGGACCTCGGCGCTTGGGACCGCATAGGGCGCCTGCGCCGGCGGGATCGCCGCCGAAAGTACCGCCCGCCCACGCCAGACGATATCGGCGATCTGCTGGCGGTCGATCGCCAGACTGAAGGCGCGGCGAACCCGGACATCGTTGAAGGGCGGCACCCGCTGGTCGAGCTCCATCAGCAGCACAGCATTGTTGTCCTGCTGCTTGGGCGTGACGAACCCTCTGGTTCTTGCCAGCTGGTCGACCACTTCCGGCGTGTTGAGCCAGGTCAGCGCCGCCGATCCGCTGCGCAGGGACGCCACCCGGCTGCCTTCATCCGGAATGATGCGGAACTCCAGCCCGTCCAGGTAGGGCAGGCCGGGTTCGTAGTAATCCTCGTTGCGCGACAGCTTCAGCACCGAATTGGAGACGAAGCTCCCGAACTTGAACGGGCCGGTCCCGGCCCCGCCGGAGATCAGGTCGCCACGCTGGGTCACGTCGGCCTGCGAGACGATGGCTGAATATTTCACCGTCGCCAGGTAGTTCAGCAGGGGCGAGAAGGGCGCGGACAAATGGAAGATGACGCTGCGCGCGTCCGGAGTTTCGACCGACTGGATGGCGGCAAAGAGCGACTTCCACGGCGACGCGGTGTCCGGGTTTGCGATCCGGTCAAAGGTGAATTTCACATCCGCGCTGGTCAGCGTCTGACCGTTGTGGAATTTCACGCCGTCGCGCAGCGTGAAGCGGTAGGTCAGATCGTCGACCATCTCGTAGGAGGCGGCCAGGTCCGGTTCGACCTTGGTGCCGCTGTCATCCCAGCGCAGCAGACAGCCGTAGATCTGTTCGGTGATGTTGGTCGTCGCGAACGCCGCCGATTTGTGCGGGTCGAGGCTGGGAGGATTGGCGTCCTGGGCGATCACCAGGATCCCGCCGCGAACCGGATTGTCGATCGCCTGGGCGCGCGCCGGCCTCGACAGTACCGTCCCGGAGAATGCCAGCAGCGAGGTTCCGCCGCGCAGGAATGTCCGCCTGTTCACGTTCAACATCGTCGTTCCCGTTGCCAAATGTCACAATTCGATCGCGCTCCGGCGAACCGCCGCCGCCCTGCAAGCATCCGTCTATTGGAGCGAGATCGACCCCATGCAACAATGGCCGCCGACGCAAATAACTATAACCGAAAGGCTATAGAGTGGAGCTGCAGCAGCTGCGGTACTTCCTGGTGGTGGCGAACCATCTGAATCTTTCTCAGGCCGCTGAAACATTGAGCATTTCTCAACCCGCTTTGTCCAAAATGATGGCACGGCTGCAGCACCAGTTGAGCGTTCAGCTCTATGTCCGGAAAGGCCGTGGAATAGCCCTGACGGATGCGGGCATCGCGCTGAGAAGTCGCGCGGAATCGATCATCTATCGGATGGATGAAGCCGAACAGCTGATGACCGACATGCGGGCCGGCCTTTCCGGTCACGTCCGTATCGGCGCGGGCCCGTCGTTCCTGACACAGATCCTTCCCGAGGCGATTGCCGAGCTGGCCGAGAAGCAGCCCAATGTCCGCTACACCATCCGCGAGGGCACCACGGACGAACTCTACGAATGGATCAAGACGCGCGAGATCGACTATGCCCTCCTGGGCTGGGTCAAGTCGGACCATACCAGGGCCAGCCTGGATTCCGCGCTGGCCTACAACCGTTTGCTGGTCGACGACCTGGTCATCGTCACCCGCAAGGACCATCCGCTCCAGCTTCGACCGCCGCAATCCTTCAAAGAACTCGCCCAATACAGGTGGTTGCTCCCGCGGATGAGTACCAATCTGCAGGACGAGTTGAACCACGTGTACGTGAGCAAGGGCGAAGAGTTACCTGCGGCCCATATCCTGACGAGTTCGCTTTTCATAACCTTCGCGTTTCTGCGCCGAACCAACCTCGTGACAATACTTGCGCGCAGTGCGCTGTCAGGGATCGACACGGCGGGGATTGTCCCGCTTGAACAGCCTTGGCTCCGGCTGGAGCGCGAGGCCTGCCTGGTGACCTTGAAGGGCATGCAACTCCCGGCCGCGGCGAGCGCCGTGATGGAAAAGGTCCGCAACCGGCTCGTGACAAGGCAGGTCAGTGGCAAGGAAACTGTTCTGGAAGCCTCTGAGGATAACCAACCGCCGAGGGCCGCAGTCGCAATGAACTGTGATGAACGCTTGGGATAGTTTCAGAGTTTGACAGAGGAGGGGCAGGTCGTGCCCCTTGCCGGCTTCCCAGCCAAGACTTCAAGAAAGTCGGGTGTCCGGCCCTGCATCAGCTCGATGTACATGCAGGTCTTGAGTAGAAGTGACGGGCCTCCAATCCAGCCGCCGCGGACGAATGGGACATCACTGTCTCGCCGGCACGCCAACGTTTTTCGCGGATGCGGGCGAATGGGACGAAGAAGGCTGCTCCGGTTTTGCCGGATGAGTTTCTTGCGGATGCCGGGCATAGAGGGGCGCGACGAGGGCAGGATGTTGCGCTGGTAAGCGACAGCGGCACACGAATCTCGACCGTCCGAATGACCTAGACTCGAATAGGGCATGAATGACTCAGATCCAACCAGAGCCGACAGCCGCCTCCGGCTGCCCATTCCTTGATTCGCATAAGGTATATTATGGAATATCTTTATATCGAATTGGATCAAATGTTTAGACGGAATTCCTGCCACCCCGCATTCGGTCCGGCCTCCGTTCTCACCCAGGCCATTGCGCTTCCTGCCAGCCCTTGACGGCTACTGTGCATGGGGTTGTTTTCGCGTTTTTTGTTTCGAGGCCATCGGCCCGACAGCGATATTGCCGTGACGTTGTCCGGCTGCAATAAGCGAAGCCGCGCGAGATCGCAGATGACCTTCTGACGTGACGTCCGTATAGGTTTGCGTCTCAGAACAAGAACAAACCTTCCGAGGAAGCAGACCCATGAGCTTTTCCCGACGCACGCTTCTCAAGGCCTCCGCCGCGACCGCGGTCCTGGGCGGCATCGGCGCACCTTACGTGGCACGCGCCCAGAGCGCCGAGTTCACCTACAAATACGCCAACAACCTGCCGGACTCCCATCCGATGAACGCGCGCGCCAAGGAGATGGCTGCGGCGATCAAGAGCGAGACCAACGGGCGCTTCGACCTCCAGATCTTTCCGAACAACCAGCTCGGCTCCGACACCGACATGCTGAGCCAGATCCGCTCCGGCGGCGTCGAGTTCTTCACGCTGTCCGGCCTGATCCTGGCGACCCTGGTGCCGGCGGCATCGATCAACGGCATCGGCTTCGCATTCCCGGACTATGACACGGTCTGGAAGGCCATGGACGGCGACCTCGGCGCCTTCGTGCGTGGCGAGATCAAGAAGGCCGGCCTCGAGGTCATGGACAGGATCTGGGACAACGGTTTCCGCCAGACCACGTCGTCCAGCAAGCCGATCACGGGCCCGGACGATCTGAAGGGCTTCAAGATCCGCGTGCCGGTGTCGCCGCTGTGGACCTCGATGTTCAAGGCGTTCGATGCGGCGCCCGCCTCGATCAATTTCGCCGAAGTCTATTCCGCGCTCCAGACCAGGATCGTCGAGGGCCAGGAAAACCCGCTGGCGATCATCTCGACCGCGAAGCTCTATGAGGTGCAGAAGTACTGCTCGCTGACCAACCACATGTGGGACGGCTTCTGGTTCCTGGCCAATCGCCGCGCCTGGGAAAAGCTCCCACAGGATGTCCGCACCGTCGTCGCCAAGAACATCAACGCCGCGGCCGTCAACGAGCGCGCCGACACGGCCAAGCTGAACGCCAATCTCCAGCAGGAGCTCGCGGCCAAGGGCCTGATCTTCAACCAGCCCACGGTGGCGCCGTTCCGCGACAAGCTGCGCACGGCCGGCTTCTATGCCGAGTGGAAAGGCAAGTATGGCGACCAGGCCTGGGATCTGCTGGAAAAAGCCGTCGGCAAGCTGTCGTAACGCGTTGGGGCCGTCATGGCTCAGATCGAGGCTGAGGTGACCGGAGCGGCGGGCGAGGCGACTGTGCAGTCCCCTCGCCGACCTTCGTTGCTGGCCTCAACGGAGCGCGCGCTCGGCCTCATCGTCGAAATCCCGGCGGCGATCCTGGTGGTCGCCGAGATCGTGATCCTGTTTGCCGGCGTGGTCGCGCGCTACGGCCTGCACCGGCCGCTGATCTGGTCGGACGAGTTGGCCTCGATCCTGTTCCTGTGGCTGGCGATGCTGGGCGCGGCCGTGGCGTTCCGCCGCTCCGAGCACATGCGCATGACCGCGATCGTCGCGAGCGCAAGACCGGCGATGCGTGGCTATCTTGATCTGGTCGCGACCTGTGCGGCGCTGGCGTTCCTGGCGCTGATCGTCTGGCCGTCCTACGACTACGCCTACGAAGAGAGCTACATCACCACGCCGGCGCTGCAGATCTCGAACATGTGGCGCGCCGCGGCACTCCCGGCCGGCATCTGCCTGATGGCGGCGTTCGCGGCACTGCGGCTGCTGCGCGCGGCGGACTATCGGATGGTTGCCGCGGCCATCCTGTCGGTTGCCGTCGTGATCGGCCTGTTCTGGCTGGCTGAGCCCTCGCTGCGCCCGCTCGGCAATCTCAACCTGGTCATCTTCTTCGTCGGCGTCGCCGGCTTCTGCGTCTTTGCCGGCGTTCCCATTGCGTTCGGCTTTGGGCTCGCGATCTACGGCTATCTGGCGCTGACCACGCGGACGCCGGTGATGGTGCTGGTCGGGCGGATGGACGAGGGCATGAGCCACCTCATCCTGCTCTCGGTGCCGCTGTTCGTATTCCTTGGGCTCCTGATCGAAATGACCGGCATGGCGCGCGCCATGGTGGCGTTCCTGGCCAGCCTGCTCGGCCATGTCCGCGGCGGCCTGCATTACGTGCTGGTCGGCGCCATGTATCTGGTCTCCGGCATCTCCGGCGCCAAGGCGGCCGACATGGCCGCCGTTGCGCCCGTGCTGTTCCCGGAGATGAAGCAGCGCGGCGCCCGCCCCGGCGATCTCGTCGCGCTTCTTGCAGCGACGGGTGCCCAGACCGAGACCATTCCGCCGAGCCTCGTGCTGATCACCATCGGCTCGGTCACGGGCGTTTCGATCGCCGCGCTGTTCACCGGAGGCCTCCTGCCCGGCGTGGTGCTCGCGATCACGCTCTGCATGCTGGTGTGGTGGCGCTACCGCCACGAGGACATGAGCCATGTCCGCCGCGCCAGGGCGTCCGAGATCGGCAAGACCTTCATCGTCGCCCTGCCCGCGCTGGCGCTGCCCTTCGTGATCCGCTACGCCGTGGTCGAAGGCGTTGCCACCGCCACCGAGGTCTCCACCATCGGCATCGTCTATGGCGCCCTGGTCGGCCTCCTGATCTACCGCCGCTTCGACTGGCGGCGGCTGTTTCCGATGCTGGTCGAGACCGCGGCGCTGTCCGGCGCCATTCTCCTGATCATCGGCACCGCGACCGGCATGGCCTGGGGCCTGACCCAGTCCGGCTTCTCGCGCTCGCTGGCCGCGGCCATGACGGGATTGCCGGGCGGGTCCGCGACCTTCATCGCCGTCTCGATCCTGGCCTTCACCATCCTCGGCAGCGTGCTGGAAGGCATCCCGGCGATCGTGCTGTTCGGGCCGCTGCTGTTCCCGATCGCACGTGCCGTCGGCGTGCACGAGGTGCACTACGCCATGGTGATCATTCTGGCGATGGGTATCGGGCTATTCGCCCCGCCGTTCGGCGTCGGCTATTATGCCGCCTGCGCCATCGGACGCGTCGACCCGGCCGAAGGCATCAGGCCGATCTGGGGCTATCTGCTGGCGCTGCTGGTGGGATTGATCATCGTCGCGATCTTCCCCTGGATATCGATCGGATTCCTTTGAGACGCTTTTGAGGAGGGTGTCGATGAGTGAACGGCAGAACCAGTACAATATCGGCCTCGACAAGACCCCCGCCAACTACGTGCCGCTGACACCGCTCAGCTTTCTCGCGCGCAGCGCCGCGGTCTATCCCGATCACGTCAGCACCGTCTACGAAGGCCGCAGCTTCACCTGGGCGCAGACCTATGAGCGCTGCCGGCGCTTTGCCTCCTGGCTCGCCGGCAAGGGCATCGGCGTCGGCGATACGGTGGCGGCGATGCTGCCGAACATCCCGGCGATGAACGAGGTGCATTTCGCGGTGCCGATGACCGGCGCCGTGCTCAACGCACTCAACATCCGCCTCGATTCGCCTTCGATCGCCTTTCAGCTCGATCATGGCGGAGCGAAGATCGTTCTGGTCGATCCCGAGTTTTCCGGCGTCATCACCGATGCGCTGTCACAGATGAGCGGCCCAAAACCGTTCGTGATCGATGTCGACGATGCCGCCTTCAAGGGCGGCGCGCGCATTGGCGAGATCGAATACGAGTCCGCCGTTGCGCAGGGCGATCCGACCTTCGCCGCGATCCCGCCGAAGGACGAATGGGACGCGATCGCGCTGAGCTACACTTCGGGCACGACCGGGAATCCCAAAGGCGTCGTCACCCATCATCGCGGCGCCTATCTCAACGCCGTCAGCAACATCCTCGCAGGCCAACTCGGCCAGCATCCGGTCTATCTCTGGACGCTGCCGATGTTCCACTGCAACGGCTGGTGCTTCCCCTGGACCATCGCGGCCGCCGCCGGCATCAATGTCTGCCTGCGCAAGGTCGAGCCGACGAAAATATTCGAGCTGATCAAGGCCCACGGCGTCACCCACATGTGCGGCGCGCCGATCGTCTACAACACGCTGATCAACGCGCCTGACGCGCCGAAGGGCAGCGCGGCCCGTCGCGTCGTCGGCCTGATCGCCGGCGCCGCGCCGCCGGTCGCCGTGCTCGAAGGCGCGGAAAACATCGGCATCAAGCTCACGCATGTCTATGGGCTGACCGAAGTCTACGGCCCCGCCTCCGTCTGCGCCGAGCAGCCCGGATGGGACGAGCTCCCGGCCGCCGAGCGCGCGCGGATGAAGCGGCGGCAGGGCGTACCCTACCCGCTCGAGGAAGGCGTCACCGTCATCAATCCGCAGACCATGGTTGAGGTGCCGCGCGACGGCGAGACCATCGGCGAGGTCATGTTCCGCGGCAACATCGTGATGAAGGGCTATCTGAAGAACGAGAAGGCGACCAGGGAAGCCTTCGAAGGCGGCTGGTTTCACACCGGCGATCTCGGCGTGCTCGACGAGCACGGCTACGTCATCATCAAGGACCGCTCCAAGGACATCATCATCTCCGGTGGCGAGAACATCTCCTCGGTCGAGGTCGAGGACGTCCTCTACAAGCACCCGGCCGTGCTGTTCGCAGCCGTGGTCGCAAAGCCCGATCCGAAATGGGGCGAGGTGCCCTGCGCCTTCGTCGAGCTGAAGGACGGCGCGAGTGCGACGGAGGCCGACATCATCGCTTTCTGCCGCAGCCACATGTCGGGCTTCAAGACGCCGAAAGCGGTCGTGTTCGGGCCGATCCCGAAGACCTCGACCGGAAAGATCCAGAAATTCCTGCTGCGCAACGTGGTCGGCTCGGCGAAGGCGATTTCGGCCTGAGCCGCTATTCCGTAGTTCGACTAATTCTCGCGTTCGAGACGTAGGTTTATCAAGGCTGCCTCAGCAGATTGACCCAGCTCATTTAGACAGTCTGAAAGGGATCTCAAGCTGTCTCGAAGCCGCTCTGAATACGGGCGGCCCTGTGTGTCGCCCTTTTCGGCTTCCGAGACTGCTCGTTTGAACCATCCCACCGCAATCTCAGATCTATCAACTTGCCTTAGGCAGCATCCAACGAAGTGAAGGCTTAAGCTCAAGCTATGGTTATTAATCCGACCAAAAACGTCACCCAACTGCTTTTCCGCAACAGCGCTCTCAAACCATGAGCGGGCATAATCGAAGTCGTTGGCATCGAATGAGCAGATGCCAATTTGATGCAAACTTACGCCCACACTTTGATGATCGATTTCTCTTTGGCGCCAACTGCAAGCTCGAACTGCAAAAGTGCGTCGTCAGGTTTACCGACGCGGCTCAAACAATAGCCAAGTGAGTGCAGGCTCTTTCCGAGACTGTCATGATCAACTCGCCCCTCCAGGTTGCCTCTCTTCTTACTTGCAACGGCGCGCTCAAGCCACCTCTGTGCGTTCTCGTACTCACCCTTGTTGCTAAAGCAAAAACCTACCAAATGAAGACTCTTGCCGATGCTCTCGTGATCCGCGTTAGCGTTCGCCGCTTCGTACTGTTCCTTTTTGTTGACGGCCCATTCGCACCACGAACGAGCCGCATCGAACTGGCCAATATCAACGAGAGCTTGGCCTATTTCGTCGACTCCGCTCGTAGAAAAGGCAGATTCGCACTCCTCCCAATCCTGGAGTCGTATCGAGTACATCGTTAGAGCACTCGCTAGATCAGATCGACTAGGATTTTCGTGCAGTTGCCGCGCCAACTCAATCATGCGCCGGGCCTGACTTTGGATGATCGCGATATCACTGGAGCCTTGGTTCCAGGATGTGCGAGTACGAACATATGCGGAAAAAAGCTGATGCATGCGCATTTCGGCATGCCCCTCAAGCATCGCGAGATCCACACAGATATCGAGGTTCTTTTCGAACTCATCGTCGCTCCACCCGCCACCCTGTGTTAGATGGTACTTAAGTTCCGATGTGATGATCCTTTGGTAATTTAACCGCGCGGCGGCCTGCAGCAGGGCGCGTGTAGCTGAACTGAGTTGATCATAAACGCTAGAGAAACTCTCAGATGCCTCTGTGCTCAGGGCTAGCTGGACTGAAGCGATCCGGTCACGACTTACCGCTCGTCGTAGGGCACGAGCCAGCGGTACCAATTGGACCGGCAAGCCRTGCGCTTGAGATGCGACCTGATCCCGAAGCTTTGTGGGAACGCCCTCGCCACCCATTTTGTCAACGAGTTCTAGAGAGGAAGTATCCGAAAGTGGAACGACAGAAATCGCGCGCCAGCCTTGATTTTCGTACTCCATCAGCGAAGTCACCAAGACATGGCAGGGCATGCCCGCTGGTGGCAGCCAGGATCGTATCGTTTCCTCCGACTGCGCATTGTCAAAGATGAGCAAAGAAGGCGCGGCAGAAAGCGCGCTAAGCGCGCGAATTGCTTGATCTTCAAGGCTGAAGTCCGAAGGAAGATTAAGGCCGAGCCACGTTCTTCCAATTCTCGCGAGTTCGACAACGAGCCTGTCGGGCCGCGCGTCAAGAAAAAAAGTCCCGCCGGGATATCTGCTGCGGCTGCGTCGGGCGAATTCTCTGGCGACCTCGCTCTTTCCAACTCCGGCTTGACCGCGGAGAACCAAGACACCGTCGCGCAACGGATCAACTAAAATTTCGCTGATCTGTCTGAGCAATTCACTGCGGCCAACAAACGGGAGATCGCGAGGTGGAATGTTGCTTGCGAATGTCCGCGCCGGAGAGCCAACAGTGCTCCCAATTGTCAGGCCGACCGTTTGGGCTTGAATATTGCCGTAGAACCCGATGTTCGACGCAGCGGTCGGGTGCTGGTCCGCTGCTGTCAGGATTTTCCCGAAGCGTTTCCCACGTCGATCTTTTCGACAGCGAAAGTTCCCGAAACGTGAGCTTCCCCTATTCGCGCTCCAGTTCCGCTCCGGACCTTGATTTCACGAATGATGGCTTCATCGGCGTGCAAACTGCCTATATCAAGGCCGGTACTTGTACTTGCTCCGCCAGCCTTCAACGCAGCAATGAGCTGCTCTGCTAGGTCACGAGCCGGTGTCACCTCTTCCAACGGCTTTGCGTCCAAAATTTCGGCAATCACTGCTCTACGGGCAGCCGACGTCGGGGCCTGTTCCAAAGCCCGAACATCCTTATCAGCCCAACCCGCAACTTTGTCCCTGAGGGTCTTATAGCCATCTTTGACAGCTTCCCCTACAGCGCCTTTTAGAACGGCTTCACCTGCCATCCCAAGCGCTGCTGCCACCAATGCTCCGACGGTTAAGGGGTCAGTCATAGTGTGCACCTCCGCTACCTTACTATACGAGGCACCAAGAATAGATTGCAACTGTAGGACGCATCACCCCCGAAAATTGCGTCGGTGTCCCGATCGTCTTCCATGCAAACCCCGGATTGACACTGCGCCTCCACCACGACTGCGATTCGTCCTGAAACCGATCGTGCATGTTTGACGACATCCGGACACGGCCGGAAAAGATTGGAAAACGTCAGCGACGCATTTACCTTTCCGTGTAACCGGATTCGCTGATTCCCGACGGATTTGCCGCGCGGGCTGCGTGGCTGGCGACCGGCGCGGTTGGGGCGCCTCATGCGGTTGGTATCGTGAGCGCGGACGCGCGTGCGCGTCTGGCGCTGCTGCTATTGACGGCCGGATTGCTGCTGCCCAACGCAGCCGGCGCGCAGGTCATGCGCGAGTTCGGCGCGTTTGCCGGCCCGCAGAATCTCGGGCCCAGCGGCCAAAATGCACCCGGCTACGGCTTCAACGGTCTTGGCGGTCCCGCGCCGTTCGCCGCTCCCCCGGCGCCGGGTTTCGCCGGGGCCTGGGTCGGCAATGGCGGTGGGGGCGGCGGCATGCAACCGAACTACGGCTGGAACGCCGATCCGCAGGGCTTTGCCGGCGGGGCGAGGTTCGCCGGCATGCGGCAGGCCTTTGGCGGCGGCTCCGCCGGCGCTTCGCAGACCGAGACGGCGCAGACCACGTTCATGGCGATGACGCAGTTCACGCACGCCCTGCTCGATCCCGCCGTCGACGGCCGCGGCATCGGGCCCGCCGAATTCGACGCAGAGCTCTCCGCCTACGCCTCCATGGGGAACGACCGGACGCATGGCGGCATCGGACGCGAGGCCTATGGGGCGGTCTACGGCAAGCCCTCGCTCGCTGCCCCGCGCTGGAACGTCTGGGCCGCCGGCTTCGGCGGCTCGCAGGTATCGACCGGCGGCACCGGCTCGGCCAGCCGGAGCTTCGGCACGGTGGTTGGCGCCGACTATTGGCTGTCGCCGCAGACGCGGATGGGATTTGCGCTTGCCGGCGGCGGCACCGGCTTCGCCAATAATTTTTCGAGCGGCCACTCCGATCTGTTCCAGGCCGGCGCCTTCGTCAGGCATACGGCCGGATCGGCTTATGTCGCCACCGCGCTTGCCTATGGGTGGCAGGCCATCAGCAACGATCAAGCGGTGGCGCCGGCCGGCTCCGACTTCAACACGGCGATCAACGCCAACGCCTATT
This sequence comes from Bradyrhizobium sp. P5_C12, assembly GCF_054049735.1. NCBI lineage: Bacteria > Pseudomonadati > Pseudomonadota > Alphaproteobacteria > Hyphomicrobiales > Nitrobacteraceae > Bradyrhizobium > Bradyrhizobium sp. P5_C12. The sequence goes on along the minus strand of NZ_JBFULU010000007.1, from coordinate 242,668 downwards.
CCGGCCGGATCGAAGGCGGCTATCGTTTTGCCATGCCCTGGCTCGGCGTCACGCCCTATGCGGCGGCTCAGGCCACCACCTTCCGCCTGCCCTCCAACGCGACGCAGCCACCCGACGCGGCCAACGGGTTTGCGGCAGCGCCTAGCGGCGACAGTTTCACCGACGGCCGTACCGAGCTCGGCCTGCGCACGAGCGCTTCCTTTGCGCTGTTGGGCAGCGTGATGAACCTGCGCGGGCGGCTCGCCTGGGCGCATGATTTCAGCGCGGGGCAGTCGATCCCGGCGGCGTTCCAGTCCCTGCCCCGTCAGGGATTGATCACGAACGGCACGACATTGGCGTCGAACGCGGCGCTGACAGGCGTTGCGATCGAGCTGCGCGACCTGAACGGCTGGTCGGCTGCAGTGAATTTCGACAGCGAAGTGTCGAGCCTGGTGCGCGCCTACACCGGCAAGGCCGTGCTGCGCTACGCCTGGTAGGCGCCCTCAATACGTCTCCAGCCGCATTCCGTCATAGGCCGGCACCACCCCGGCAGGCAGCGACTGCCGGATCACCTCGTAATCGACGTCGGCCGTCATGTTGGTGATGACGGCGCGCTTCGGCTTGAAGCGCTCGATCCAGGACAGCGCGTCGTTGATGCTGAAATGGCTGACATGGCTGGTGTAGCGCAGACCGTCGACGATCCAAAGGTCCAGATTTTCCAGCGCGCCCCAGCTCTCGCGCGGGATGTCGTTGAGGTCGGGCGTGTAGGCGGCGTCCCCGATGCGATAGCCGAGTGCGGGAATGGCGCCGTGCTGCACCAGGAAGGCCGTCATCGTCACCGCGCCGCCCTTTCCCAGGATGGTCTGGCTTTCGCCGGCCTCGATCGAATGCCGGGTCAGGATCGGCGGATAGTCGCTGCCCTCCGGCGAGATGAAGCAATAGGAGAACCGCGCCAGGATGTCCTTCGCGGTCGACTGGTTGAAATAGGTCGGAATACGCCGCCGCATGTGCATGACCACCGAGCGCAGATCGTCCATGCCGTGGGTCTGGTCGGCGTGCTCGTGGGTCAGGAACACCGCGTCGATGTGGTCGACATTGGTCGAGAGCAATTGCTCGCGGAGATCCGGCGAGGTGTCGATGACAATGCGCGTGGTGCCGTGCTCCGAGGTCCGTTCGACCAGCAGCGAACAGCGGCGACGCCGGTTCTTGGGATTGTTGGGATCGCAGGCGCCCCAGCCGAGTGCCGGACGCGGCACGCCGGCGGAAGAGCCGCAGCCCAGGATCGTCAGCGTCAGCGTCATGCGGCTCCCAGATTCAGGCTGTCACCTTGGAAAACAGGTGGAAGAAATTCTCGGTGGTCTGGCGTGATATCTCTTGAAGCGACACGCCACGCGTTTCGGCGAGCACCTTGGCAACCTCGACCACATAGGCCGGCTCGTTGCGTTTGCCCCGGAACTTGCCGGGCGCAAGATAGGGCGAGTCTGTTTCAACCAGAATACGGTCAGGCGGCAATTCGCCCGCGAGGGCGCGAAGGGCCTCCGATTTCTTGAAGGTCAGGATGCCCGTGAAGCCGATATAGAGCCCCAGCGAAACCGCCTTCAGCGCCAGCTCGCGCCCACCCGTATAGCAATGCAGCACGGCGTTAAACGATCCCTTGGCCGTCTCCTCTTCCAGGATACGGCCGCAGTCTTCGTCGGCCTCGCGGGTGTGGATCACCAGCGGCAGGCCGGTGGCGCGGGCGGCGGCGATATGAGCGCGAAAGCCCCTCGCCTGTGCCTCGGGCGAACCGTTATCGTAGAAATAGTCGAGCCCGGCCTCTCCGAGCGCGACGACCTTGGGATGCCGCGTTAGCGCGATCAGCTCGTCCGGCGCGATGCCGTCCTCTTCATCCGCGTTGTGCGGATGAGTCCCGACCGAGCAATAGACTTCGTCGTAACGCTCGGCGATGGCCAGAAGCTGGTTCAGCTTCCGTACCCGCGTCGAGATCGTGACCATGCGCTTGATGCCGGCCGCACGCGCGCGCGACACGATCCCGTCGAGGTCTTCCGCAAAGTCCGGAAAATCCAGATGGCAGTGGCTGTCGACCAGCATGGTGCGATCGTCCTACGCCGCCGGCTCGATGTAGCGCGGGAAGGCAGGCGTCGGCGCCGGCAGCGTCGTTCCGGGCGCAATGCGCTTGGTGCCACCGAGCGTCACAAAATTGCGCTCGGACTCGGGAATACCGAGGCTGTCGAGCAGCAATCCCGAGGCGGTCGGCATCGCCGGCTGGGCCAGGATCGCGATCTGGCGCACGACTTCCGCGGTGACATACAGCACCGTCTTCTGCCGGCCAGGATCGGTCTTGGCGAGCGCCCACGGCGCCTCGCCCGCGAAATAGCGGTTGGCCTCCGCGACCACGGCCCAAACGGCGTTGAGCCAGTGGTGGATCTGCTGCGTCGCCATCGCTTCGCGGCTCGCAGCGATCATGCCGTCGGCCTGCGCCAGCATCGCCTTGTCGTTGTCGCTGAACGCGCCAGGCTCCGGCAAAACGCCGCCCAGCTGCTTGGCGATCATCGACAGCGAGCGCTGCGCGAGGTTGCCGAGGTCGTTGGCGAGATCGGCATTGATGCGCGCGACGATGGCTTCGTGGTTGTAGTTGCCGTCCTGACCGAACGGCACCTCGCGCAGGAAGAAGTAGCGCATCTGGTCGACGCCGTATTGGTCGGCGAGGTTGAAGGGATCGACGACATTGCCGACCGACTTCGACATCTTCTCGCCCCTGCTGAACAGGAAGCCGTGGGCATAGACCCGCTTCTGCACGGGAATGCCGGCCGACATCAGAAACGCCGGCCAGTACACCGCATGGAAGCGGATGATGTCCTTGCCGATGATGTGCACATCGGCCGGCCAGTAGCGCCAGTTCGCATCGCTCTCGTCGGGGAAGCCGACACCGGTGATGTAGTTGGTGAGCGCGTCGACCCAGACATACATCACGTGCTCTTCGTCGCCGGGGACTTTCACGCCCCAGTCGAAGGTGGTGCGCGAGATCGAGAGATCACGCAGGCCGCCTCGCACGAAGCTCACCACCTCGTTCCGGCGCGAGTCCGGGCCGATGAATTCAGGATGGTTTTCGTAGAGCTTCAGCAGCCTGTCCTGATAGGCCGACAGGCGGAAGAAGTAGCTCTTCTCCTCCACCCATTCGACCGGAGTCCCTTGAGGCCCCAGACGCACGCCATCATCGTTCAAGCGCGTCTCGTCCTCGGCGTAATAGGCTTCGTCGCGCACCGAGTACCAGCCGGCATAGGTGTCGGCATAGATGTCGCCGTTGGCGGCCATGCGCCGCCAGATCTCCTGGCTGGAGCGATGGTGCTGCTCCTCGGTGGTGCGGATGAAGCGGTCGAACGACACGTTCAACCGCTCGTCCATGTCCTTGAAGCGGCCGGCGTTGCGGGCGGCGAGCGCGGACGGGGTCAGGCCCTCGTTCTGCGCGGTCTGGATCATCTTCAGGCCATGCTCGTCGGTGCCGGTGAGGAAGAACACGTCCTTGCCGTCGAACCGCGCGAAGCGCGCCAGCGCATCGGTCGCGATCGCCTCATAGGCGTGACCGATATGCGGAATGCCGTTGGGATAGGCGATTGCCGTCGTGATGTAGAAGACGTTGTCACGCACAGGAGCGGCAACGGGAGCTGCGGCTTGCGGAGCTGCGACGGGCTTCGGTGCGGACGGCGCCTTGGGTTTCGACACCTTGGGCTTCACAACCTTCGGCGGCGTGACAACAGGAGCCGGTGCGGAGATCACGGCTGGCGCATTCGCTTTCGCTTTCTCGGCGACCTTGTTCGCCGGAGCTTTGCTCGTCGCCGGAGACTTGGCTGCCTTTTTGGCCGCATTCTTCACCGCCTTCTTGGCGACGACCTGCTTCTTCGCAGCCTTCTTGCCGGCCTTCTTCGTCTTAGCCGCGCTCTTCTTCACGCCCTTCTTGGCGGCAGCCTTCTTGGTCTTCTTGACCTTCTTGGCGGCCTTGGACGCGCGCGCCTTCACAGCCTTTTTCGCGGCTTTCTTCACGGCCTTTTTGGCAGCCTTCTTGCTGCTTTTGGCTTTGACGGTTTTCTTAGCTCGCGTTGCCACGACGAATTCCTTTACCGGCTTCTCGAAATTTGGAAACGAACCTGCGTTAGGTTATTGTTTTGAGCATGATCCTCTCGGAAAACCGCTACACACTTTTCCGGATCATGCTCTAGCGCGTTGCGTCCGCCAGCCAGCCGAACACCGAGAAAACCAAGGGCTTTCGCTCCAGATTGTAGGTTTCGGTGTCGCGCGCGGCGCGGACGATCTTTTCCCATACCTCCGCAAGGCGCGCAAGGCGCGGCAGGTTCTGGTTGGCATTGGCCTCGTCGGCATGCAGGCGCTCGGCGATCCAGCGGTCGATGCCGTCGATGAAGGCCGCGAGCGCGACGCGGTCGCTGGTGCCGAGCGAATCACCGAGCGTGTGCAGTTCGCGCGGATCGACTTGTGGCAATCGCGCCAAAAGCGCCGCCGTGCGCTGCTGAAGTTTGAGGGCATCGCCGCCGAGCAGCGTCAGCGCCCGCGCAACGCTGCCCTCGGAGGCCTCCGCCGCCTCGCGCAGCGCGGGGTCGTTGACATCGAGCTCCGCGGTCGCTGCGGCTGCACCGATCACCTCGTCGGTCGCGAGCGGGCGCAGGCGCAGCTTGCGGCAGCGCGACTGAATTGTGGCGAGCACGCGCGCAGGCGCGTGGCTCACCAGCAGGAACAGCGATTGCTGCGGCGGTTCCTCCAAGATCTTGAGAAGCGCGTTCGCCGCATTTGGATTGAGTTCGTCGACGGTATCGACGATGCAGACGCGCCAGCCCTCGGCCGCCGCGGTTGAGCCGAAGAACGAGATGGTCTCGCGCGTCTCGTCCACGGTGATCACGGTGCGCATCACACCGCGGTCGTTCGCGGTGCGCTCGAGCGTCAATAAACCGCCATGGGATTCTGCGGCCACCTGGCGTGCCACGGCGTCGCTCGGATCGATCGCGAGGTTCTCGGCGCGCTGCACGGTCGGCGCCAGCGGTTGGCCGTGGGCGAGCACGAAGCGCGCCATGCGATAGGCGAGCGTCGCCTTGCCGATGCCCTGCGGCCCGCCGATCAGCCAGGCATGCGGGATCCGCCCGCTGCGATAGGCCGCCAGCAGCGCCGTCTCGGCCTCGCGATGGCCGAACAGAAGGCTCGTCTCGCGCGGATGCGGAATGGCGGTTTCACGTTCGGCCTGGCGCGGGCTCATCGGGAAACCACCGATGCAGGGGTCGGGAGAAGACGGTCGCGCAGCGCCGTCCAGACTCGTCCAGCAACCGTGTCAGGATCGGAATTGGCATCGATCAGAACGCAGCGGCCGGGATCGTCCGCAGCGATCTTGCGATAGGCCTCGCGCAGGCCCTGATGGAAGCTGAGCTGCTCGCCCTCGAACCTATCGGGCGTGTCGCTGCCACGACGCGCGGCGGCGCGCTGCAATCCGATCTCGACCGGCAAATCGAGGATGAGGGTGAGGTCAGGCTTGAGATCGCCGATCGTGACCCGCTGCATCGCGTTGATAAGGCCCACCGGCACGCGGCCGAGGCTGCCCTGATAGGCCCGCGTCGAGTCGGCGAAGCGGTCGCACAGCACCCAGGCGCCCCGATTGAGCGCGGGCTCGATCACGGTGCGGACATGGTCATCGCGCGCGGCTGCAAACAGCAGCGTCTCGGCCTCGGGGCCGAGCAGCTTGCCCATCCCCGACAGCACCAGATGGCGCATGATCTCGGCACCCGGCGAGCCGCCCGGCTCGCGCGTGACGAGGGTACGCATCCTTGCTGCCTTGAGGCGGTCGGCGAGCTTCTTGATCTGGGTCGACTTGCCAGTCCCCTCGCCGCCTTCAAAGGTGATGAAGCGTCCGCGCCCGGACGGCCGCTGTGCTGCGCTCTCACTCATGATCAGAGTTTCTCGGCGCCCGCTCGGAACATGCCGATCACGAGCTCGCTGGCACCGTCGATCGCGCGGCGCATGGTCGAGCCGGTGCCGATCGGCTCAGCCGCGTAGACGGGCGTCTCCACCGCGATATTGCCGCTGCGCCAGACCTTGACCACGCCAACCTTCTGGCCGGCTTCGATCGGGGCGCGCACCGGACCGCTATAGACGACGCGCGCGATCAGCTTGTCGCTGCCATTCTTGTGCACCATCACCTTCACGGGCGTCTTGGCGACGAGCTTCACCGAGCGGCTCTCACCGCCAAAGACTTTTGCGTAGCCGACGGGCTGGTCGGCGGCGATCAAGGTGCGGGTCTCGAAATTGCGAAAGCCCCATTCCAGCATCTTCTTGGCTTCCGTGGCGCGGTCCTCGGGATCTTCCAGGCCGTTGACGACGACGATCAGCCGCGTGCCGTTCTGCACCGCCGAGCCGACCATGCCGTAGCCGCCCTCCTTGGTGAAGCCGGTCTTCAGGCCATCGGCGCCCTCGAGCGCGTTGAGCAGCGGATTGCGGTTGGGCTGGCGGATCTTGTTCCAGGTGAACTCCTTCTCGCCGAACAGTTTGTAGAATTCGGGGAAGTCCAGGATGATGTGGCGGGCGAGGATGCCGAGCTCGCGCACCGTCATCTTGTTGCCGGGGTCGGGCAAGCCGTTGGAGTTGGCGAAGGTCGATTTGGTCAGGCCGAGCTCGCGGGCGCGCTTGGTCATGAAGTCGGCGGCGAAAATCCGCTCATTGCCCGCCATGGCTTCGGCGAGCGCGATGCAGGCGTCGTTGCCGCTCTGGATGATCGCGCCATGCAGGAGATCGTCGACCGAGACCTTGCTGTTGATGGCGGCAAACATGGTCGAGCCGCCGGAGGGCGCCCCACCCCGGCGCCAGGCGTTCTCGCTGATCCGGTATTCGTCGGTCAGCTTGATGTCGCCCTTCTTGATGGCGTTGAAGACGACCTCCGCGGTCATCAGCTTCATCATGCTGGAGGGCGCGCGCAGCTCGTCGGCGTTCTTCTCGAACAGCACACTGCCGCTGGAAGCCTCGATCAGGATCGCGGTGGGGGCATCCCCGTCAAAGCCGGAATCTTCGGCTTTCTTGGCGCCCTGGACGCTCTGGTTGGCGGCGTAGAGCACGCCGCCCCAGCCGACGCTCGCCACCAGGACCGCCGCGATCAGCCCGCGCGCCAGTGCTCCGGCTGCAAACCGGGTGCGACGGAGCGAAAAGAGACGAAATGCCATGGCCAAGCCCTGAGAGCGGCGTTCTAACAGTTGGAACCGGTGCGAACAACACGAGGTTGCCGCTTGTCGGTGAGTTTGCACGATTCTCGGCGCGCCCCTATCGTGGCACCTGATGTTTCTCGACCAAACCCCTGAAACAAGGCGGAAAAGCGATGTCCTCCACCCGCGTGATCAAGGCCAACGGGATCGACCTCTTCATCCGCGAAGCCGGCCAGGGACCGCTGGTGGTGCTGTGCCATGGCTGGCCGGAACTCTCCTACTCCTGGCGCCACCAGATCCCGGCGCTCGCAGATGCCGGCTTTCACGTCGTCGCCCCCGACATGCGCGGCTATGGCCAGAGCGCGGCCCCGCCTGACGTTGCCGCCTACTCGATCTTCGACACGGTCGGCGACGTGGTCGGTCTGGTGCAGGCGCTCGGTGAGAGCAAGGCCATGGTGGTCGGCCACGACTGGGGTGCGCCGGTGGCGTGGCATGCGGCGCTGTTCCGCCCCGACATCTTCACGGCGGTGGCGGGCCTGAGCGTGCCGCCGCCGTTCCGCGCCCGCGGCAAGCCGCTCGACCTCCTGCGTCAGGGCGGCGTCACCAATTTCTACTGGCAGTATTTCCAGACCCCCGGCGTCGCCGAAGCCGAGCTCGAGCGGGACGTCGCCCGGACCATGCGGATCGTGCTCGGCGGACGCGGCCTTGCCGATCCCAGTGCCGCCATGTTCGTGCAGGAGGGCAAGGGCTTCCTCGGCCACGCGATCTCCGAGGAGCAGCTCCCCGCCTGGCTAAGCGAGACCGATCTGGCCTATTTCACCGAGACCTTCCGCAAGTCCGGCTTCCGCGGCGGACTGAACTGGTATCGCAACATCGACCGCAACTGGGAGCTGACGGCGCCCTGGCAGGATGCGCAGATCCACCAGCCCTCCCTCTTCATCGCCGGCTCCAAGGACGCGGTCATCACCGGCCTGATCGGCGCCAAGCGCGTCAACGAGCTGGAGCGCGTGCTGCCCAACCTGACGCGGAAGCTGATCATCGAGGGCGCCGGCCATTGGGTGCAGCAGGAGCGGCCCGACGAGGTCAACGACGCGCTGGTGAGGTTCTTGCGCGAGACCGCGGCGCGTTAAGGCAGACCCGGAAAATTGCGAAGCGGTTTTCCCTCGCGACAAACGCGGAACGCGTTTGCGCGGAGATCATGCTCAAACATCAACCTAAGCGCGATGAGCCTCACCTCATCGCGCTCTCGCCGAAATGCTTTCTCATCGCGATATGCACGGCGCCCTCCGGTCCGATCTCGGCAAACCCTCGCCGCAGGTAAAACCGGCGCGCATGCAGATTGCCCCCGAGCACCGAGAGCGTCAGCGCCTTGGTGCTCTGGTTCTTAGCGCTCGTTTCGAGAGCGTCGAATATCGCTGTGCCAAAGCCGAGACCGCGATCAGCGGAGAGCAGTGCGATGTCGATGATGTGCCAGCGCTCGCGCGTGCAATGAAGCAGGAGTCGGCCGATGGCGGTGGCGTTCTGCATGATGATCAACGAAATCGCGTCCGGAAATTGCGCGGCGTAGCCGGCCGTCTGGCTGCGGAACTGCTGTGCGATCACCTGATCCAGGATCGACCCCGACAGGCCCATGGCCGCGAATTGCGCCGTCCGCACCTCCCCAAACAGATGCCGGATGAACGGCGCGTCGGTCAGGTTTGCCGGTCGCAGCCGCAGACCCGGGGCGTTCGGGACGATGTCGAGCTGCGCGCCGTCAATCATCCCGTTGCATGATCCTGACCGATCAGGAGCTGCTGAAGGACGGGAAGATGCCGGCATAGGCAATGCACCAGACAATGGCCTGGGTCGGCTGCATATTGTCGTGGGGCAGCCCCTGTCCCGTCATCGTGACGGCATTGAGCGACAAAGTGAGGTTGCCGGGCGGAGCCACGAAGCCATTGAAGCCCGGGTTGAGCGCGACCATGTTCATTCCCGTTCCCGGACCGGGCGCGGCATTTTGCGCGCTGCTGCTGCCGAGCTGCAGCCCGTGCGTATGGATCGCCATGTTGTCGCCGGTCAGGCTCACCTGGGAGCTGCCGACGGCTTGGCCGACGACGCGCGGCTGCAATCCCGGGCCCGCGCCCTGGCTGATCGTGACCGCGCCGTTCAAATTGGGCAGAGCGAAATTGGTCGTTCCGTTGCCGCCGTAATTGGTACCGATGAGCGAATACAGCGGAGCGAAGGCTTGCAGCGCGAGGAGTTGCCCGAAACAGGGTAGCCAGACGTTGTTGAAGCCGCCGGTCGCCCAAGGAAACGGAAACGCCTGGATTTCGCCGAGGTAGGGATCTGACATGTTAGCATTCCTTGAGACGGACCACGGACGCGATGTGCGGGCGACCTAGCCCGGTGACGGGAAAATGCCGGCGTTGCAGATGCAGTAATTGGCGACGACGCTCGGCATCATGTTGTTGTGCCCGATGCCCATGCCCGCCGTGGTGACGCAAGCAGCCATCGTCGCGTACGGAGCGGCATTCATGACCGGGGCGTAGAGATTGCCGCTCGTAATGGTCGCCAGGTGCACGGTCGGTCCGGGCGTCGCCGTGGTCGCCGTGGCCGTTGACGACAGCAGCGCATGACTATGCGTCGGCATCTCGGTCTCGATCAGCGTATGCTCTTCCTCTCCGGCAATCTGCCCCAGCACATAGCTGGGAAGGTTCGGCCCGGCGCCCTGGCCGATCGGAACGCGACCGCGCAGATCAGGAAGATTGAAGCTCTGCACTCCGTCGCCGCCGTAGGTCGTGCCGATCACTGCATAGAGGGTGTCGTATTGCGAGATCGGCAGCGACTGTCCGGCGCAGGCCAGCCAGCCATCCGGGACGCGCGGAAAGCCGAACAGGCGTATCTCGCCGATAAACGGATCTGCCATCTCGAATATCCCCCTGCCTGTGCGCGCCAGCAGATCGGTGCTGATGGACCACGGGCGCTATTGCTTGAAATCTTGAAACGCTGAATCCGGTTTGTGGAAATCTGCTCCGAGGACCGGTCAGTTTCGCGACGGATAGGTTCCTTGCATCGCGATCAAATAGTTGATGACCAGATAGGGCTGCATGTTGTTGTGCGGCTGGCCGCCGCCCTCGTTGATCAAATTCGTGCCCATCGCCAGTGGTGTTTCGGCATTGCCGGCGGCCAGGAAGATATACTTCCCAGCCGGCCCCGTGCTCGTAGCGAAGATGTTGTTGGTGGGAGCAGCGCCACGTCCGGCACCATCTGCTGCCGTCGCCTGGATGAGGTGATTGTGCTGCGGGAGCTGGAGCGCGGTCATGTTGACCGACACCGATCCGCTGGTCACGCCGGCCGGGTATTGGCCACTCGGGCCGGACGAGCCCAGAATGGCACGGCCGCGCAGGTCGGGAAGCGCGAACGTCCTCATCCCGTCACCGCCATAGTAGGTGCCGAGCAACGAGAACAGCGCCTGGTAGTTCTGGATCGGCAGCAACGCGCCGTTACAGAGCGCCCAGTTCCTGGGAATCATGGCGCCGGCGAAGGGCATGATCTGCCCCATGACAGGTTGATATGGCATTCCCCACCCCGCTCAATGCCGTGTCCGCTCCAGTCCGCTACTGCCCGCACGATACAGGCAGCCGCTTGGCGAGCGCTAAACCAATGAGTTAGTAATACCAATATTCCCTCTAAGATTGTTAGGCTGGCCGAAGCGTCGGGTCAAGCTTTTCGCATCGACACAATCACTGCGCGAATTCGATAATGCGCTCATAAGGCATTTTTTATAGGACAATTTCGTCATCTCGCCCGTCATTACGCGGGCAAATGTTGCAATTGTACCACTCTAACGCGAATTCGCGGCATTCCGTCAGGGCTCCTGCATTTGGTCGCGGACGTTCACGCCTAAAAATTGTAGGAACGCCAGGTACAATTATAACTTTTAGCGTCGTGGGCTTCTGCGGGAGCCGAAAACGACCGGTGGGGATGGCGTGGCGTCGATCTTTCGGATCATGAGCGCTTGGGTGCCTGACCCCGTCCGCGCGCGGGGTGGAGCCGTTCGGCGCCGCGCCGCCATCGCAGCAACACTGGCCGCGACGGCAATCTGCCTTCCCCTTGGGACGACCAACGCGTTAGCAGCCAACTGCTCCGGCGTGTCAGCATTGACCGTCAGCACGAATATTACGCTGAACAATCAGATTACATTCAGCGTATCTGGCGTAACGGGCCCCGGCGCAACGCTCGTACCCGACACGGTGAACCACCAAGTCATCAACGAATACAGCCAGGTCGCCAACAGCGGCCTCTACAGTTCTGCGTGCGGCAGCAGCACCTTGAATTTCCCTATCACCGGCACCAACGGTACGGGTGTGGATACTGCACAGGTCACAGGAAGCAATGGCGGAAAATACACGATAGGGACCAACACCGCGACGACAGACAACGGGCCGACGATTTACTTCGTCAATTACACCCTGACGATGACTCAAGCGCCGTCTGGGACTTCGGATACGATCGTCCTGAACTATGCGTCGACGGACGATGCTCTTAACAGCATCTACAACAATACCGACAGCGGCCTGACGATCACGCTTTCCAGCATCACGCCGCCCGTGACGGCACCAAGCATCGCCGCCGCGTTTTCACCGACATCGATCTCGACGGCGGGCGGCTCGACGTCGACGCTGACCGTGACCATCACAAATCCCAACAGCTTCCAGGTAACCGGCCTTGCCGTCGCCGCGAGCGCCCTTCCTGCGGGCCTGAATGGCAGCGGTGCCGGAACGACCTGCGCCAGCGGCACCGCCACCTTTAGCGGAGGCAGTCTCAGCCTGAGCGGCGCAACGCTCAATGCCAGCGGGAGTTGCACGGTGACGCTTACCGTATCCTCGTCGATCGCCAACACCTATTCCTACACGACGGGTGCGGTCTCGGTTGCCGGCCCCGCTTCGGCGACCGGCGGGACTGCGACGACGCCGACAGCCCTCACCGTCACCGGGCCAACCGCGACGCAGGCGATCGCGTCGAAGGCGCTCACGCAAAATCAGCCGTCGGCCAATTTCACACCCGTGACCGGCTCGGGCGGTACGGCGCCGTTGACGTATGCGATCGCGCCGTCACTGCCGAGCGGCCTCAGTTTCAGCTTGTCGACGGGCGCCATCACGGGATCTCCGAGCGTTACAAGCGGAGCGACGACCTATACGGTCACCGTAACCGACGCCAACAGCGCGACCGCGAGCAACACGTTCAGCCTGACGGTCAACTCTGCAGTGACCGCGACACAGGCGGTCGCATCGAAGACGCTGACGCAGAACCAGGCCGCGACCAATTTCACCCCTGTGACCGGCGGCGGCGGAACGGCGCCATTGGCTTATGGCATCTCGCCACCGCTTCCCACCGGACTGAGCATCAGCGCCTCGACCGGCGCCGTCACGGGCACGCCGACCGCCACGAGCGCCACGACGACCTACACCGTCACCATCACGGACGCGAACAGCGCAACGGCGTCGAGCACATTCTCGCTGACCGTGAACAGCGCGGTCACGGCCACGCAGTCGGTCGCCTCCGTCACGCTGACACAGAACAACGCCATGACGCCGGCCACGCCGGTCACCGGCGGGGGTGGCACGGCACCACTCGGCTACAGCGTCTCGCCGATACTTCCCGCGGGCCTCAGTCTTAACGTCTCGACCGGAGCAATCACGGGTACGCCGACGGTGACGCACGCCACTTCGGCTTTCACCATCACGGTCACTGACGCGAACAGCGCGACTGCGAGCAATACTTTCACTCTTACCGTCAACGGCGCGGTCACGGCGACCCAGGCGATCGCGTCCGCGGCGCTCACGGCCAACCATGCCGTGACCGCTTTCACGCCCGTCACGGGCGCGGGCGGCACCGGCACGCTCGGCTACGGCATTTTACCAACACTACCGGCAGGACTGGGCTTCAACACAGCGAACGGCCAAATCACCGGCACGCCCACGGCCTCGAGCGCCGCCACCACCTATACCGTGACGGTGACGGACGGTATCGGCGCAACCGCCACGAATACGTTCAGCCTGACCGTCAACGGCCCGGTATCCGCAACTCAGGCCGTAGCCGCCGTCGTGTTGACTCAGAACCACGCCGTAACCTCCGTGACACCGGTCACGGGCGCGGGCGGAACAGTTCCTCTGTCCTACGGCGTCTCACCACCCTTGCCGGCCGGGCTGAGTTTCAGCGCCACTACTGGCGCGATTACCGGCACACCGACGGTGACCAGCGCTACCACGACGTATACGGTCACCGTCACCGACGCGAATACCACCACGGCCAGCAACACGTTCAGCCTGACCGTGAACGGTGCGGTCACCGCGACCCAGTCGATCGCATCGGTGACGCTCACAGCGGGCCATGCGACGACCTCATTCACGCCGGTGACGGGCGGCGGAGGCACCGCGCCGCTGTCCTACGGCGTCTCGCCAAGCCTTCCCGCAGGCCTCAGCCTCAACCCCTCCAGCGGCGCCGTCACCGGGACGCCCTCTTCGGCCAGTGCGACAGCGACCTATACAGTCACTGTGACCGACGCGAACAGCGCGACCGCGAGCAATACGTTCAGCCTGACCGTGAACGGAGCGGTGACGGCAACCCAGGCCGTTCCGTCCAAGTCGCTGACCGTCAATGTCGCGACCGCCTCCTTCACGCCGGTCACCGGCGCCGGCGGAACGTCGCCACTGGGTTACGGTGTCTCCCCCGCGCTTCCCGCGGGATTGAGCTTCAACCCTGCAACGGGCGCGGTCACAGGCACCCCGACGGCCATAAGCTCGACCACGACTTACACCGTCACCGTCACCGACGCCAACAGCGCCACCGCGACGGCGACCTTCAGCCTCGCCATCAACGCCGCCGTCACGGCCACCCAGTCGATCGCATCGAAGACGCTGACGCAGAACGCCGCCGCAGCGCCCTTTACACCAGTGACCGGGAGCGGCGGCACCTCGCCGCTCGCCTACAGCATTGCGCCGGGGCTGCCGGCGGGCCTGACCTTGAACGCGTCGACCGGCGCCATTTCGGGCACCCCGACGGCCACGCTTGGCGCAACGACGTTCACGGTGACCGTAACCGACGCCAATACCGCGACCGCGAGCAATACGTTCAGCCTGACGATCAGCGGCGCGGTAACGGCGACCCAGGCCGTCGCATCCACCGTGCTCACCGCCAACCATGCCACGACGACGTTCACGCCCGTCACTGGTGGCGGCGGCACCGCGCCCCTCAGCTTCGGCGTGTCGCCCACCCTTCCCGCCGGCCTGACCTTCGGCACATCGAACGGCAGCATCTCCGGCACGCCGACCGCGACGATCGGCGCCACAACCTTCACCGTCACGGTCACCGACGCCAACAGCGCGACCGCGACGAGCACATTCAGCCTCACGGTGAACGGCGCCGTCACCGCCACCACGGCAGTGCCTTCGTCGGCACTGCCGATCAATCAGGCCGTGACGCCGTTCACCCCCGTGACCGGTTCTGGCGGCACCGGTGCGTTGACCTACGCCGTCTCGCCGAGCCTGCCTGCGGGGCTCTCCTTCAACACGACAAGCGGCGCGATCAGCGGGACGCCGACGGCGACGCAGCCGACAACGACCTTCACAGTGACGATCACCGACACCAACAGCGCAACCGGGAGCGCGACTTTCAGCCTTTCGGTCGGGCAGGTCGCCACCACCGTCGCACTGACCTCATCGCAGAACCCAAGTCAGTTCGGCCAGCCCGTGACGTTCAGCGCGACCGTTACCGGCACGGGCGGAACGCCGACAGGCACCGTGGCCTTCAACGACAATGGCAGCCCGATCGGGACCGGCACGCTGAGCGGCGGCGTTGCCACCTTCACGACGTCGACGCTTGCCATCGGCAGCCACACTATGACGGCTAGCTATTCGGGGAGCGCCCTCTTTGCGGCGAGCACATCACCCACGCTGGCGCAGAGTGTGAACGTGCCCGCCGACAGTCTCAAGCTGCGCGCGTTGCAGCTCAACGTGACCAAGGTGGTGGCGCAGAATTCCGGCCAGGCCATCTCCGGGGCCATCGACGACGCCATTTCCGACGGCTTCAGCACGGACGGCGGTGCATTGCTCTCGCCCGGCAATGCCCGCATCCGGATCAATTTCTCGGCCGATCCGCGCGATGACGACAGTCCGCCGGCTGGCGCGGGCAGCACTGGACGCGACGCCTATGGCGCCGAGCACAATGCGGGCTCGAACAACATTGGACGGGCCCGCCGCAGCGGCTCGCGCGTCGACGATGCGTTCGCCGCGATCAATCAGCAGATGCCGAAAAAGGCCGTGCCAAAATGGCAGCAGGACAAGCAGTGGCTGCTGTGGGCCGATGTGCGCGGAAGCGGCATTGACCGTTGGAATTCGTCCAATGCCGCTGGCGTCGGGCAGGTCAGCGAAGCCTCGCTCCGCGGCCAGCAAATCAACGCACTGATGGGGCTGACCTATCGCGCCAGGCCTGATTTCCTGGTCGGCGTCGTCGGCGGCTACGAGTACTTCAGCTACACCGAAGATGACATCAACGGAAGGCTCAAGGGCGACGGCTGGACGGTCGGCTCCTATCTCGGCTGGAAGATCACCCCGACTCTGCGCTACGACGCCGCCGTGGCCTACTCCGGCATCGGCTATGACGGTACCGCCGGCACCGCCCAGGGCAATTTCACAGGCCAGCGCTGGATGGCCTCGACCGGATTCACCGGCACCTACAAATGGGCCAACTTCTATCTGGAGCCGTCGGCCAAGGTGTACGCGCTGTGGGAGCGGGAGAACGCCTATGTCGACTCGCTCGGGACTCAACAGTCCGCCCACAACTTCGCCAGCGGCCGCGCCTCGGCCGGCAACAAGGTGGCCTACCCCGTGCCGTGGCTCGATAGCATGCTGCTGGCGCCCTATGTCGGCGTCTACGCCGACTACTACTTCAGCCAGGACGATGCGGCGGCGATCATTGCCGCCGGCGGCATCCCGCTGGCGTCGACACCACTGCTCCAGGGCTGGTCGGCACGGGTGACAGGCGGTATCGGCGCAAGGCTTGCCAGCGGCGCTACCGTCGGGTTCGGGGCCGAGCTCGGCGGCATCGGCAGCAATACGCAGATCTGGACGTTCACGGGACGGGCCCGCGTGCCGTTCTGATGACGGACACGCTGGCGGCGCGATGCCGCCGGGTGAAAGTTGACGGCCTAATAGAGGCCGCGGCCGCTCAGGATGTTGCGGGCCTCCGCGGCGCCGCCATCGGAGACATAGGCGGAGGACGGAGCGCTCTCGGTCGCGTAGCGGCCGTCCTCGTCATAGGACACGGCGCGCGCGTTCTGGAGCGCCCGGCCCCGGCCGCGGCTCGAGGCCGACATCTCGGAGGTCGCGTTGATTGAGGCGACATCGGCAGAGGTGTTGCCGAGATTGTAGGGCCGCCCCTCCGGCGTCGGAACCTCGCCGCGGATCGCTCCCCGGCCCGACGACGTCAGCTCAGGGACGAACGGTCTGGCCGAGGCAACCCGGACCATGGAGGGGGTCGGGGCCGGAACGCCGGTGCGCAGGGTCGCCATCAACTGGCGGTCGTCGGAGCCTTCCAAGGGCGCCCGGCCGACATATTCGACACGGACCTTGGCGACGCCATTGCCTTTGAATTCAAGCAGTTCGGCGGCTTTGTTCGAGACGTCGATGAGCCGGTTGCCGTGATAGGGTCCGCGGTCGTTGACGCGGACGATCAGCGACTTGCCGTTCGAGACATTGGTCACCCGCGCGTAGGACGGCATGGGCAGGGTCGGATGCGCCGCCGTCAGCGAGCCCATGTCGAACACTTCGCCATTGGCGGTCAGGCGGCCGTGGAAATCATCGCCGTACCAGGACGCCATGCCCTCGGCGCGGTAGTTGACGTCTTCCTCAGGCACGTAGGTCCGGCCGGCCACCACATAGGGCTTGCCGATGCGATAGGCGCCGCCGCCCTTCGGGACCGGGTCGCCCCAAGCCACCACGCGGGGGCTGGAGGACACGCCGTATTTCGGATCGACGCGGCTGGCGAACTTGCCCGACGAGGCGCAATTGGCGAGCGCGAGGCAGGTCGCGGCCGCCGCAACACCACGCGCGGCCCGCAAAACCGAATCTGACCGTCGGATCCCCATTCGCCCCAAATACCATTCCGCCGGAGGCGTACCCAACCCGCTTTGGCTACGGGGAGCGCCTTCCGGTCCTTATGCTCCGAGGCGGCCCACCACCGCGTCGGAAGTCGCAAGGATATCGCAACCCGAACACGGCGGAAATGGGGAGCGCGCAGCGTTCGCACCGAGATGGTAAACGCCAGGTTCGCCCTTCCCCGTTGATCTACGGAACACCGGCGGCTCGCCGCGGCATTTCCTGTGCCACTCCAGAACAGTCTGTTGCGCCGAAGCCTCACTCCACCCCCATTGTCGCGGCTTTCACTGGAATTCTTTTGACTGTGCAAGGCCGCACGCGTTTTCTCGCGTGCAGGGGCGGACTGGAAATTTAACGATGATCGAGACGGTTTCGGCACTGATGGGTCTGGTAAGCGCGGGGATCTTCCTGGCCCATGCGTTTGAAGGTTACCGCACGAGGGCCTGAGGCACTCGCGCGGGCGACATTGCATCATCTCTTTCAAGACGGCGCGTTCGGGCAATTTTAAGCGATCCGACCGAGCATCGAAAACGAGAGCGGCAGGTGTCCCATGCGTAACCATGACTTCGTATCCGATGGCTTCCTGGCATTGACCGCTGGCGGCTTGGTCCTGCTCTGCTCGAGCCTCGTGGCACTGGCCTTCGGCTGACCCGCGGCTCCGACCGCTTCTCAATTGCGGCGCAACACGCGTGGTTATCCCGGATTGCCGGGCTCCCTTTTAGTTGATTGAATTTCCTCGGCTCGTGCCTCGACTCATTTCAAGAGGCCATCACCAACGAGGGTGACTGACATGCTTGCCGAGAAATTTTTCCTGGTCCTGGAATCGCTGATCCGCGGCGACCGCACCTATCCGGACGGAAGTCCCCGGGTCATCAGCACCGCTCCGCACGTACCGGTGAAGCTGCCGGGCCAGAAATAGCCCGCCCTCTTTCCAGGCTCCGGTCGCGCGTCGCTCAGCGCAAACCCAGCAGCGAGCGGCGATAGAGGCTGTCGCGGGCTTCATTCAGACAGACGAAGCTGCCGTCGAACCCTTGGCCATAGCGCTTCTGACCCTTGGCGTAGTAGACGCCTTTCCTGAAATCGAGCCACACCACCTTGTCGCCAGGGCAATGGCGCTGCGCCTGCGCCGCGTCGCGAAACGGCGTCAGCGGCAGCGCCGACACCTCCGCCATTCCTGCGGCAAAGACCATGGCCGCGCCAAGCGCGACCTTGCCGAGACCTCTGCCAAAGCGACTGCAAGACACTGTCCGCCTCCCGATCCACGCCGTCGCGCGGCGCTCGTCCGGCACGATAGCACAGGGCTCGCTATCCGCGGACGGCGGCAGGCAGCGTCTTCCGCCAGCCATCTTGTCGGGTTACAGGAAAGCGAGATCATCTCGATGCGTGGATGCGCCTGAATGTCGGTTGAGCCTGAAGCCAGCACCGGACCCCGCCCACCCTTGCCGCGCCTGGGGCTGCTGCCGATGATCATCTTCGGCTCGCGCTGGCTGCAACTGCCGCTCTATCTCGGGCTGATCGTGGCGCAATGCGTCTACATCGCGCTGTTCCTCAAGGAGCTCTGGCACCTGTCCTGGCACGCGCTCGACCTCACCGAGCAGCAGATCATGATGAGCGTGCTGGCGCTGATCGACGTCGTGATGATCTCCAATCTGCTGGTCATGGTCATCGTCGGCGGCTACGAGACCTTCGTCTCCCGACTCGATCTCCAGGGTCATCCCGACGAGCCGGAATGGCTCGGCCACGTCAACGCCAGCGTGTTGAAGATCAAGCTCGCCATGGCGATCATCGGCATTTCCTCGATTGCGCTGCTGCGCACCTTCATCGAGGCCGGCAATCTCGGCTCCGGCCGCGCCGGCTTCACCGAGCAGGGTGTGATGTGGCAGGTCCTGATCCACCTCACCTTCGTGGCCTCGGCGATCGGGATCGCCTTCGTCGACAAGCTCAGCGAGAGCGGCATGCGCAAGCATGCCGAATAGGGTGCGCTCGTCCGTTTGCGCCCCGCCCTGACGACACCGGAATCACCCCATGGCAGCCAATGGCGAGGTCTCCTTTCGAGCGGCGCGCCGCGACGATGCGGAGACGGTGTTCAACATCACCAAAGCGTCGATCGCGGGTCTCGCGCAGGGCTGTTATTCGCCGGCCCAGATCGAGAACTGGATGGGTGAACGGACCTCCCGGTTCTACGAGGACCTCATTGCCAAGGGACGAATGACCGTCTGTCTTCGCGATGGCGTCGTCGTCGGCTTCGTCGACGCCGAGCCCGGTGAGGTCACCCGGTTGTTCGTGCTGCCCGAGGCGGCCGGCGCGGGACTCGGCCTGCGGCTGCTCGACATCGGCGTCGCCCAGGCGCGCGCGGGCCATGGCGGACCGGTCCGCCTCGAAGCCACGATCAACGCCGAAGCCTTCTACCGACGCTACGGTTTCAGGACCACAGGCAGGGGGCATTTCTCTCACGGCCTCGGCGGCGAGCCGATCGAGATCGTCTACATGGAGCTGTGACGGGCGAAGCGCGCGGCGTGCCGGCTCACCCGTTTGCCTCGAGCTGCTGCACGGCCTGGTGCAGGCACTCCTGGAGCTTCTGCGCGACCTGCTCACGCGATACGCCGTTGCCGGCAAGATCACCTGAGACCTTGCGCAGGATACCGTCGATGGTCTGGCTTTCCAGATTGTCCGTCACCAGCGCCGTCGCATAGCCCGCCGCGGCATCTCCGCTGAGCCCGAGTTGCGCTGCGGCCCAGAGCCCGAGCAGCTTGTTGGACCGGGCCGTGGCCTTGAACATGAGCTCCTTGTCGTGGGCGAACTTGGCCTCAAAGCCCTGCTCGCGCTTGTCGAACGTGGTCATGGTCAGCTCCAATGCTCTTTCGCTGATGAGGAATCGGATTGGCTGGGGGCGATCGTCTCCGGGGTTCTCGTCAATTGAGGATCATTTGAAGCTTCCGGCGGAAGGCAAACGCCGTCAAGCCCGCGCGTAGCGGGCGTCAGGTCCGGACCAGCCTCATCGGCTAAACGAACTCATTTACTGTTTGTTAACCGGACTCACGGCCGCATGGCCCATGGGGGAAGCGAGAGCCGAAGCATGAACAGAGAGCTGCGGGAATTTCGACGGCTTGAGCGCGTCTGCCTGGAGCAGGCCGCGCTCTCCACCATGGACCTTGCGCGCACCGGCCTCCTGATGGTGGCCGACGATTGCCGTGTTGCGGCAGAAGCGATCGAAGCGCAATCGCCGCCGCGCGGCGCATTCGCGGGCGCGGTTCAGGCGCTCAAGCTCGCCCTCAGTGCCACCCGCGCGGCGAGCTGGCATTAGCGATGACCGAGGCTGACCCGATCAGCCCTTGCTTGCCCTCGCCTCGCGCGCGAGGCGCTCGGCTCTGAGCCGTTCCTTGTTGGCGTAAAACGCCTTCTGCGCCTCCTCATGGTCGCGCATGGCCTTTTCCGCCTCGATCCGGCGTGTCGCATCGCGCGCCTGGCGCTGTTCGGGTGTCAGGGGTTTGCGTCGGAAGGAAAGGTCCTCGGTCATGACCTTTCAACGCGGAGCTGGGGAAAAAGTTCCACAATTGGGCAGGGCCTGCGCAGCACACCATCAGGCGCAGGCATAAAATTCGCGCAAACAACCCCATGCACAGTAGCTAAGTCCCGCTGGCACAAGGCCTTTTTTTATCCGCGCAAAGCCGTTTGACCCGTCGGGCAAAACAGTGGCATTCTGCCATCTTCGGAAAATCCGTTGCAGGGTTGCCGGACCTGTCTGTGTTGGGTCGCTTGCTCTTCAGCCTCCTGCCTGACCGCTCCGATGCGGACGGTTCAGCCAACCGCGATCGCTGAATGCGTCGTGGCTGTGCTGTCGTTAGGCCAGCCCGGTTCGCTCGTCCTTTTGCTTTTGTTCGCTGGACGTCAACGATCGCGGTGACGGTCCGATCAATAGCCTGCGGTGTGGTCGCTCCCTTCAGTCAAGCGCTCTCATCGCGGCAATCATCAAAACTCGTCGCAATGAGCCGAGCATTTCAAGATTGAGATTCGAGCTCAAAGATAGCCGCTCGGCGAATGTCCTCAGATCCGTGACCCCTGAGCAGACACGTCAACAGCATCTCAACTCCGTTTGACCCTACCGCCGAGATCGCCTCTTCCTGCTCGCGAGCGAGGTTTCATTGCAGGAACGCTGCCAGCAACGTTTGGAAACAAAATTTTCACCAACAATAACGATAGCACTCGTCATGAGGTGCAACCGGACAGTGTGGGCGCTAAACTTCTGGGAGAACTGCCCGAAATTGCACGTGCGATGGAATGGGAATTGGAATGTTCAGTGCGCCGCCTTTTGCGAGAGCAAATTGTGCTGTCAAGGAGGAGCTGCGCTCGGTCGGTCACACGGAACGACGGATTGCGAACAGGTTGCAACTTGTCAACTGGAGCCTTGTGGCTGGATGTGCGCTGGCGCTCTGCATCGGGCTTGCCGCAACAACTTTCACGCTGGAAGGTTTGATGACGACGGAGGTCGTCACAGCGCCGGCGCTGGCGGTTGCCGGGCTGGGGCTCATGCGGCGGGGCTGGGGCGAGCGGCCGGCGTTCACCATGCTCGCGTTTGGACAGATGGGTTGTTTCGTGATCTTCGCGGCGCCGCTGTCGTATATCGGCTTGGGCGCCGGGATGCCGCTGCAGGACGCGAGATTTGCCGAGCTTGACCGATTGCTCGGCCTGGATTGGCCTGCATATTTCCATTTTGCGATGGCCCATCCGGAATTACTGCCCTACGCCAAGTTCTTTTACGCAATGCTCCTCGTGCCGGCCTTCGGCGTCCCGGTCGTACTGGGGCTGACGGGGCAATACATCCGTCTGCAGCAGTTCGTGTTGGCGTCGACATTGGCGTTGTGCGTGGTGATTGTCGTCTCCTCCCTGCTTCCGGCGATCGGCACCTATTTCGAGTTCGGACTGCCCTCCGACACCGAGCTATTCAACGCGAACGGATATGGAGGACAGGCGCGCGAAATACCGATGCTGCGCGATGGCACGTTGCGAGCTCTCAACCTCGCGAAGCTCGGCGGCATCCTCACCTTCCCGAGCTTTCACGCTGCCACGGCACTTCTCAGCATCTGGAGCTTATGGAGCATCTGGTGGCTGCGTCCCGCCCTGCTGATGCTGAATGGGGGAATGCTCGTCGCGACCCCGCTGGTCGGGGGGCATTACTTCGTGGATGTGATCGCGGGCGTGTCGGTGGCTGCGCTGACGATCCAGGCGTCGAAAGGCCTGACGGCGGTCTTCGTTGCAAGTCCGCTGGCGGTCTCGATGCAGCCGAAATCGGCGGCACCGGACCTGCTGGTCGCTCTTGCCTTCGCCGCCAGGTTTGTGCGGCCGTGCCGCCGGAACATGTCCCGGCATCCGATACGCCTATGAACATCGGCTCTTGGCCGATTGTGTTGCAAAAGTCGAAAGTTGCAGGGCTCAAGATTTTTCGCGAAAACACTAAGCAGCGAGCGATCGCTGATTCGTATGACCTCAATCGCGTTACCGAAGTCGCCTGTGAATTTTGCGTGAGGCCGTGAGGTCCCTCGCATCTTGTACGCGAAAGTCGCGCCCACGGCCCGCAGAATTTTGGTCATCGGCGAAAAACGACGTTTGCAACAATATCGGCCCTTCGACGAAATCGCGGCATCGCTCCACGAGGTCGGCTTATGAGTGCATGCCGGACAAGATTTGCTCAGGTTGAGTTCTTCGCATTTTGACCCTCAACGGACGTAGAGCCTAGTCGAAGCTCTCAGTCGCAAAGCCGGGCAATCTGAGCCCCACACGCGCGCAAAGGCTCCTGAGATTGTGCCACGCGCGCCTGAACGAGAGCACCTTCAAAGGCCGCCAAGATCACTGGCGCGAGGGTCTCCGCATTCTTCGGGGCAGTTCCGCATCGGATCAAGCCATCAGCAATCGTTTGCTGCCAGAGACTGAAAGCGTTTTTGCAGGCTTTAGTGAGCGCCTCAGAGTGGGGTGCAGTTTCCAGTGCAACGGTGCACACGGGGCAGCCGGCGGTGAACCCGGACTTCGCCAAGTGCGCCGCGCTACCCGCAAACAATTTGCGGATACCGTCCGCAGCGCGGCCGCCTTCGGGGAAACACTGGGCCATG
Organism: Bradyrhizobium sp. P5_C12; assembly: GCF_054049735.1. NCBI lineage: Bacteria > Pseudomonadati > Pseudomonadota > Alphaproteobacteria > Hyphomicrobiales > Nitrobacteraceae > Bradyrhizobium > Bradyrhizobium sp. P5_C12. Next base: position 219,262 of record NZ_JBFULU010000007.1, on the reverse strand, counting down.
CCCGCAGCGACACTCTGTGAAGCCCATTCGAGAGCGGCGACGCCGACCTGCTCCTTACCGTCCGGAAAATAGTGATAGGCGGAGCCCCAGGGCGCTCCCGACTCCTGGACCAGCCGCCGCCATGAGGCCGCGGCATAGCCCTCCCTCTGAAAGAGGGACATGGCGGCTAAAATCATCTGTTCGCGCGGCGAATGGGCTGTCATGGCAGTTGACTAGGACGACTGTCTTATTTATGTGTGCCACAGCGTTAGGACAAGTGTCATAATGGAGGATGCGGATCCATGAAGGCGGTAGTGTTGCATGCCTACGGTGATGCCGAGGGGCTTCGGGTGGAAGAGGTTTTGAAGCCGCAGCCCGGGGTTGACGAAGTGCTCATCCGGATCGAAGCCGCGAGCGTAAATTACGCCGATATCGTGCGTCGGCGCGGTGATCCTTATCCACTGCCGACACCTTTGCCGGCGATCCTTGGCAGCGAAGCCGCCGGTGTCATAGACGCCGTTGGCCAGGGCGTCACAGCGCTGCATCCCGGTGATCGGGTCTTTGCTTTTTTCGGCGGTGACGGTCTTGGCGGCTACGCTGAGTACGCCCTCGCCGGCGTCGACAACGTCATCAAACTGGACCCAAGACTCGATCTTGACGTCGCCTCCACGCTTGTCGTTGCCGGTGTAACCGCTTTTCAAATGCTCAAGGAAGCTGGACGGATTACGCCCGGCGAATCTGTTTTTATTCCCGGCGGCGCCGGAGGCGTTGGCAACTACGCAATTCAGCTCGCCAAGATTCTGGACGCCGGCTGCGTTATTGCCGGCGCCAGCACACCCGAACGGCGGCAGCAAGCCTTGGCGCGGGGCGCCGACTACGCCGTCGACTATGCCGCCGCTGATTGGCCGCGCGAGGTGAAACGGCTTACCGGGGGACGCGGGGCCGATGTCGTTCTCGACATGGTGGGGGGCTCATTTTTCGACCAGGCTCTCGCCGCGCTCGCCCCATTCGGGCGCCTCGTCGTTTATGGGACCGCCAGCAGGCGGCCCTCTTCTTTTGTCGCCCAGCGCCTAATGCCGATGAACCAAACGGTGGTTGGCTATTACGTCAGTCACTGGTTCAAGACCCGGCCGGATCAAGCGCAGAGGGCCTTCGATACCGTTGCGGGACTTGTCACCGAAAAGCGCCTTCACGTCGAGGTTGCCGGGCGGCTGCCTCTCGAAGCAGCCGCCGAAGCTCACCGCATCATGGAAACTCGGCAGGCGACGGGAAAATATGTGCTTAAGCCGTCGCTGTCCGGCCACGTGAGCTAAGCATCGCCACGGATGGACGGCACGCAGCACGCCGCCGCGCTTTTCGCGGTCGGCGAAGCTGCATTAGGCGCGGCGCTGGCCGGAAACTGGACTTTTAGCTTGGCCTGCCGGTTGATCCTGCAAGGAAGGAAACCATGATGATGGGCGACGAGTGTCCTGCATCGCCAGAGAACGAAGGACTAAAGTTCTTCCGCGAGCTTTTGCGCACGGGGGCGCCAGCCGCTCCCATTTGCAAGCCACTGGAATTCCAGTTGTCCGCGGCAAGGCACGGCAGCACGGAGTTTACCGCCTGGCCCGGGCCACAGTTCGCAAACCCGGGAGGAGTCGTGCACGGTGGTTACCTCGCCGTGATCTTGAGCTCGGCGATGTCCTGTGCCGTTCACACGACGCTTGATGAAGGCGAGAGTTTCACGACAACAAACTTCAATGTGAATCTCGCACGTCCACTAAAGCCGGGACCGGGGCCCGTTATCGCCTCTGGCCTCGTCGTTCACCGTGGCAGACAGGGCGCTACCGCCGAGGGTCGCATCGTCGATAACGTGGGCAAGCTTCTTGCGCATGGCACAACGACTTGCATGATTTTCGCTGCGCGAAGACAAGACTAGCAATCGCGTATTTACCAAATTGGTTGCTTCAAACGACTTTCATGAGGTTTTGCATGACCGGGACAGCCGACCGTCCACTCGCGGGTGTCAAGGTGATTGAGATTGGCCACTACATCGCAGGACCGCTGGCAGCCATGATGCTGGCGGATCAAGGCGCCGACCTGGGTGCGGGCGGCAGCCAATTCGTTACGTCGTCTCAAGCCTGCGGTTCGGTACGGCACCCACTCCAGGAAGATCGCCGCCGAGATCGGCTATTCGAGCGACGAGATAGATGCTGGTGTCGGCCGGTGTGCTGTCAGACCGCTGGCGTGAGGTCTCGAACTACCTGCCGAGATGACCGGATTCCTGCCAAGCAACACTCGCACCGAGGTTCGGACTAGGCCCTCAATCAATACATCCATAATCGATGGATCCCGTGCGGAAACGCTTGGGCAGCATTGGGTCGAGGCCTTGAAGGTCTGCTCACGGCAGGTTTTGGCCCATCGCGTCGGTTGGCGCAGCGTAGCGACATGTCCGAAGTCCGGCGCAAACCGGAAGTCACCGGCTGAGGGGCACACCAACGCGATTGACCCTGGCTGTGTAAAAACTCAAAAATCGAAACGCGACGAAGAATGATATTCTTCAGTTCGATCCCCAAGTTGAATCCGCTTGCGCGTCGAGCGACTAGAACGGTTTTGGACGAATAATTTTCTTCTATCGCGATTGAGTGTCTTCGCGTTTTCACACAGCCAAGACCCATAGCGGACAGTGGGTGTYGCCTATGTGCCGCTCCCGAAATGGGCTGCTGTAGCCCCGACGCAGAGAGCAAAGATGGTCCATAAAATGATTGTCGCCATTCCGTAGTTAATCAGGGTTTCTCGCGCGAGTGACCGTCGTCTTCAAGTCATCAGGAAGCACATTAGCAATATCGTCCTGTCCCCAAAATTGCTTTGCGTACCAAGGGCTTTGTAGCGCGGTGTAGAACCATGGAAAATTCGCGCCGTCGAAGCGGGCTCCGATCAACTTGTATGTTGAATAGGCCGTGCGCATGCACAGCAGGCCGGATAGAGTTCCGACTATCGGAATACTAATGAACGACGCTTTTGAGATTTCTGCCCACATCACCTTGCCTCACGATCATCAAACGATGGAACTATGGTGGCTGCTTCGCTGTCACAGAACCGCAATCAAACCGTCTTAGATTTTCATTTCCGGTAAATTGCTGGCCGGATCGACCAAGACGGCTTGCGCTCTATATTGCGCGTGCTGCCTTTGAGACATTGTTCAGTATTCGGATATTGGTCACATGGCGTACGACACACCTACGGTGCAAATGCTACGCACCATTCTTGATGAAGTGCTCGCTACCCCGGCCTTCACCCGACAGCAGCATCGTTCTGCGGTGGAAGTTGCGGAGCGCATTCTGTGGCTTGCTTCGCAAGGGGAGCGGGAGCCAGAGGCGATCAAAGAGCATGTGCTAAACGAGTACTTGGCATACGCTGCCGCATAATCGCTTAGTCGGTTGGCTGCGGTTCAGGTCGCCTTTGAGTGAGCGTTTCGGGGCCACTAGCTTCTCACGCGGTAGCTTCGCGATGGCTCGACACCCTTCCCTGTCCTCCAGTCATCCAATTGGGTCACCTTGTTGCCGCTCAGGAACACGGCCCAATCTTTCATTAACGCCCGGCGCTTTTCGAACTTTTGGCCTCGCTGATAGGCTGCGGTGGTCTCGCTCTTGTATTTGTGGGCCAGCGCAGCCTCGCGTACGCCGTCCGGATAGTCAGTGCATTCCTCAGCCCAAGTTGCGAAGGTCGACCTGAAGCCGTGAACCGTTACGTGCCCGTAGCCGATACGATCAAGTACCGCGAGCATCGCGTTTTCGGAGAATGACCCGCCTTCGGGATTGGTGAAGATCAGTTCGCCTGGCGGCCGTCTCGCATCTCATCGAGGACCGCCAACGCGGGATCCGTCAAAGGGACGTAGTGGTCCTGGTCCATCTTCATTCGCTCGCCGGGAATTTTCCAGGTCGAGCCTGGGCGATCGATCTCAGACCAATGCCCTTCGACGGCCTCGTTCGTGCGGCAAGCCGTGAAGATTAGGAAGCGTAGCATCGCAGCAGCTGTTCCGGGCGCACCGGCAAGAAGTTCCATGAACGCCGGCGCCTCGGCGTACGGCAAGGCTGGATGATGGCGGACGACCCGCTTGGGGCGCTTTGGAAGCTTTTCGCGCAACTGCCTCGTAAGCTCGGCCGGATTGCGGAAGTCTGGATCGTCGATATCAACGTTCTTCGCAACAATCGTTTCAATCCGACCGCGGACCCGGTTCGCAGTCTCGCGCTTCTCCACCCAGATCGGCTCGAGCAGATCGTGGATGTGGCTCGGCTTGATCTCCAGGATGGTCAGCTTGCCGATGGTGGGATAGGCGTAACGCTTGAGGGAGGACGGCCACTGATCGCGATGCTTCTCGCTCCAGGTCGACCAATTCGTCCGGATGTAGGCTTCCGCGCATTCCTCGAACGTCGGCAATACAACCTTGGCCTCGACGGCTTTCGCCTCTTCGCGCGCCCTTCGCCTCTCCTGCACTATGTCCACGCCGGCGGTGCTGCGATCGCCTTTCACGCGCAGGCGCCGCATCCTGTGCCAGCCGCGCATCCTTTAGCGACACGTCTTTTAAGGAGCCGAGGCCGTGCCAGCGCTCCTTGCCGTCCTTCCAATATCGGTACGACCAGCTCTTCGATGTTGGTCCGGTAACAATCAAATAAAGCCCACCGCCGTCGGCGCATTTGCCGGGCTTGGTTTGGCGTTCTACGTCGAGCGGTTTGAACCTTCCAGCCATTGTCCCTCCGGGAAAAACCGTCCTCCGAACCCACGGGCAAAAACCACGGTCAGTGCCCCGATTAGGAGGAACACCGGCGAACTGCAAAGCACAGTCTTTCGGCGCAAGACACTGATTTTGCTGTGGAATTCGAACGACTTCGAACAGAGGAGAACAATATACTGGCGGAAGGGGTGGGATTCGAACCCACGGTACCCTTGCGGGCACGCCGGTTTTCAAGACCGGTGCCTTAAACCACTCGGCCACCCTTCCCTCGCGGCGAATGGCTGTCGCTTAACGCAGACGACCGCACAAGGCAACGCGAAGTTGGCGTACCCGCGCGGCCTGCGCGCTTCCGAAGACGCGGTCTGTCAGGCGAGCGTCAGGGTGGTCCTCTAGTTTCGGCAGGACCGTCGACACCACCCAGGGCGTTGCCGGTTGCGAGGCCCGGCTGGAGTTTCCCCTCCTCGACCGGGCCTCGCTTGTATCGGGCCAAAGAAAACGCGGCGCCCCGTGAGGAGCGCCGCGCGAAGTTCGTATGCGGATGCGTTGGCTCAGTAGCCGCCACAGGACGCGCAGCCGGTCGCGACCGGGGCGTAATAGGAATAGCCGGGCGAGACCATCTCGACGCGCTGGCGCGTGGCGTATTGCGGCGGGATGCGCTCGTACTGGACGCCCGGGGGCGCCACCATCACCGTCTGCGGCACCATCACGGTGCGGTACTGCGCCGGCGTGCGGTGCGCGACCGTGGCGCCGGGCGAAACCATCACGGTCTCGTCGACGGTGCGGTATTGCGGCTGCACATATTGCTGCTGGTAGCAGGTCGTGCACGGCGGCGGCGCGTAGCAATTGTAGCAGCCGGCGGAGGCCGCGCCCGTCATCGAAATCGCGGCGACGACTGTTGAGAAAACGACAGCAAGAGTACGAGACATTGTGGTGGTGCCCCAGTTGCCCGAAATGGATTTGGATCTGACGATCGCAGCAGTATACGCCGCGAAATCCTGGGCTGCCGAAGTTCGTTGGGGCATCCTTAATGCGAACGGCGGATTTTCGCCGATCGGTAAGAACTCATTGACCATGGGCGATGCGTGATCGCGGCGCTCGCGATCACGCCCGCACAAGACGCGCTTACTTCGAGCGCCGCTTCACCTCGCGCACCGCGCCGCGCGCGGCACTGGTCGTGAGTGCAGCATAGGCCCGCAGCGCGGTGGAGACGTTGCGCTTGCGGTTGGTCGCCTGCCAGGCGGCATCGCCCTTCGCCTCTTCCACCGCACGGCGCTTGGCGAGTTCCTCGTCGGAGACCTCCAGGCTGATGCTGCGGTTCGGGATGTCGATGGCGATGCGATCGCCGGTCCGCACGAGGCCGATGTTGCCGCCCTCGGCCGCTTCCGGCGACAGATGCCCGATCGACAGGCCGGACGAGCCGCCGGAGAAACGTCCGTCGGTGACTAGCGCGCAGGCCTTACCCAGGCCCATCGATTTCAGATAGCTCGTCGGATAGAGCATCTCCTGCATGCCCGGTCCGCCGCGCGGGCCTTCGTAGATGATGACCACGATCTCGCCGGCAACGACCTTGCCGCCCAAAATGCCCTCGACGGCTGCGTCCTGGCTTTCGAACACGCGGGCGGGCCCTGCGAATTTCAGGATCGAGGCGTCGACGCCGGCGGTCTTCACGATGCAGCCGTCCTGCGCGAGATTGCCGTAGAGCACGGCGAGACCGCCGTCCTTGCTGAAGGCGTGCTCGAGGTTGCGGACCACGCCCTTCTCGCGATCGGTATCGAGCTCGTCGTAACGGCGCTCCTGGCTGAATGCGACCTGCGTCGGGATGCCGCCGGGCGAGGCGCGGAAAAAGGTGCGCACGGCCTCGCTCTTGGAGCGCTTGACGTCCCAGCGCTCCAGCGCATCGTTCATGGTCGGCGCATGCACGGTCGAGACCGAGGTGTCGATCAGCCCGGCACGGTCGAGCTCGCCCAGAATGCCCATGATGCCGCCGGCACGGTGCACGTCCTCGACATGCACGTCGGCGACGGACGGCGCGACCTTGCACAGCACCGGCACCCGGCGCGAGAGACGGTCAATGTCGCGCATGGTGAATTCCACCTGCCCTTCATGGGCGGCGGCAAGCAGATGCAGCACGGTGTTGGTCGAGCCGCCCATCGCGATGTCGAGCGTCATCGCGTTCTCGAACGCCTTGAAGTTGGCGACGTTGCGCGGCAGCACGGAGGCATCGTCCTGCTCGTAATAGCGACGGACGAGATCGACGATGGTGTGGCCGGCCTCGACGAACAGCCGCTTGCGGTCGGCATGGGTTGCGACCACGGTGCCGTTGCCGGGCAGCGCGAGGCCCAGCGCCTCGGTCAGGCAGTTCATCGAATTGGCGGTGAACATGCCCGAGCACGAACCGCAGGTCGGGCACGCCGAGCGCTCGATCACCTTGACGTCCTCGTCGCTGACCTTGGAGTCGGCCGCGGCGACCATGGCGTCGATGAGGTCGACTGCCTTGGTCTTGCCCTGGAGCTTGACCTTGCCGGCCTCCATCGGACCGCCCGAGACGAACACGGCGGGGATATTGAGGCGCAGCGCCGCCATCAGCATGCCGGGCGTGATCTTGTCGCAATTGGAGATGCAGACGAGGCCGTCGGCGCAATGGGCGTTGGCCATGTATTCGACGCTGTCGGCGATGAGCTCGCGCGACGGCAGGCTGTAGAGCATGCCGTCATGGCCCATGGCGATGCCGTCGTCGACCGCGATGGTGTTGAACTCTTTCGCCACGCCGCCGGCCTGCTCGATCTCGCGGGCGACGAGCTGGCCGAGGTCCTTCAGATGGACGTGGCCGGGCACGAACTGGGTGAAGGAGTTGACGACCGCGATGATCGGCTTGCCGAAATCCGCATCCTTCATGCCCGTCGCGCGCCAGAGGCCGCGGGCGCCCGCCATGTTGCGGCCGTGGGTGGTGGTGCGGGAGCGATAGGCTGGCATGGCGGTTTCCGTCCTCGGGGTTTGGGTGCCTGAGCGGGAAAATTCAGAAGCCGCCTCAGGCCTTTCCGGCCGGATAGCGCACGGGGTGGGCTGGCGCAACGGGAACTTGGCCCAGCGGCGGCCGGATCGGCCTATCGCAGGCCTCCCCTGCTCCCGGCGCGGCCTCTTGGAGGGTCGCGCCAGCGCCGGGCAGACGCCGCAGCTAGCGCTTCGGCTTGGGCAGCACAATTCTCCCCTGTGAGGCAACGTCGCCCCACTTGGCGGACCACCCGACTTCCGAGGCCGAGGATGGCTCGATGCCTGGATGACCTCGGGCCCCCTGCAGTGCAAACAGGGCGCCCTGGGGATCGACACATCGTGCGATCCAGCAGCCATCAGGCAATTCGATCGGACCCTGGAGGATCCGGCCTCCACCAGCATTCACATGCTTGGTCGCAGCGCCGATGTCGTCGACATTGAAGTAATGCAGCCAGCATGGCTGCGCTACGCTCGGAAGTTTCGTCAGCATGCCACCGACCGTTTGCCCACCCGCCGAAAACAATTGATACCAGTCCGCTGGATCGGCTTGAGCGTCGGCCTTCTGCCAACCAAATAGTTCTCTGTAGAAATCGAAGATCGCGGTCCGGTCGCCGGCCAATAGCTCGTGCCAGCCAACGCGCCCCGGCTCGTCCAGCCCGCCCGGCGTCGATCGGCCATATGTCGACTCCTGGATGAGACCGAACGTCGCTTTCTGCGGATCGGCAACGACCGCTATTCGGCCAATATTGGTATCGGTCGGCGGCACAAGGATCGAGCCTCCGAGACGCCTGATCTGCGCGGCGGTCCCCTCCAGGTCGTCGACGGCGACGTAACCGATCCACCTCGGCGTCGCCCCCAGTCTCCGCCCCTCCTCCGGGAGATCCATAAGTCCGCCGACCGGAGCGCTGCCGCTGCTCACCACCTTGTAAGCCAGCTCCGGAGTCGACTCATCCCTCAACCCCCAGCCGACGGCCTTGCGATAGAATGCGCCTGCTGCCGTGACATCCGTGGTCAGGAGTTCGTACCAGGCGAAACGTCCGAGTTGATCTGCCACGCCGATCTCTCCGTTCAAGCCCCGATGCGATTGCGGCACCGCACCAAGCGGCACTCCGTGCGCGCCCGCCACGTGCGTGGATCGTTGATGCCTGTGTCAACGGGCCGTGCCGATGCCGTTCATGAAGATGAATATATCCTGAACGTGCCGCGCCGCGCTTTGGTGCGCGTAGTTGTTGCTCGCGTGATTTCCTGGGCGTAGACTTACCGCGGCTGGGATGCTTCTTGCAATGCTCGGAGGTTCGACCATGCGGCAGGCGAAGCAGACTTCTAAAGGGAAGAAGCGAGTGACCAAAGTCGCCGTGCCGGCGTTCGGAGCCGCAGGGTTGACGTTCTCGCTGGCGGGAGGCGCATCGGCGTCCGCCGTGCCGACACACGACGTACAGCAATTGCCGAACTTTGGATCGGGTCAGGCAATCACCCTCGATGAAGAGGAAATGGCTGACGTCAGCCTCGCCACCTTCCATCTCTTCGACAAGGAAAACGTCGGTAGCCGCGTGCAGCTGGCGTGGCGCGGATGCGGCGGTTGCCGCGGCTGCAGAGGCTGCCGGGCTTGCCGTGGTTGCCGATGTGGCGTCGGTTGCCGATGTGCGGGTTGTGCCGTTGGTGTGGTGGGATGCGCCGTATCATGCGCGGGTTGCTGCGCATCGTGGGGCCGCTGCCGCTGGTGCTAGGCCTCGGCGCGTTCCGAATGTCAAATTCACGGGTTGATAGGTCATTGGCCGGCCTCAAGAAAGGGGCCGGCCAGTTGCTTGATTTCGCTACGACGCTTGCATCGGCGGCTTGCGGGTGACAGCCGAATTCGATTCAATTCTGTGGGAAAATTCCAGCGCGCGGGCACGACGAACCGTCTTGCGCCGGCGATCTGACGTAACGGCAACCGGATCAGCGTGCTGACGCAATGAATGCCAATAGCAAGACCCGCGTCCCGCGGCAGACCCGCAAAGACCTCCTCCGATTTGCACCGAACTTTACCGCCTATGTACTGCCTCCCGATGCGGTTTGCCTCTATTCCGAGGATCGCAAATTCTTCCTGCACGGCGAACTCTACTGCGCCTTGGCCACTGCGATCGGAAAACACGGCAACGCCAGGCCGCAGATCATTCGCCAGCTTTCGAAGCGCTTCCCGGCCGATAAGATCGAGGAAGCGATCAAGCGGCTGCTCGATCGCCGATATGTCGTAGCGCGGACCCCGAAAGCATTCGACGATGCCGTCGGCGGTTTCCTGGCAAGCCTCGGCCTGTCTTTGGAGATCGCGGAACACAATTTTCGCAATTGCCCCGTCCAGGTCGAGTCGATTGACGTCAAAGGCGCCAGGGAGCTGACCGCGGCGTTGAGCAAGCTCGGGGTTCAAATCGCCAAGCGAGCGCCGAAGCTCACGATCACGCTGACGAACGACTATCTCGACCGGCGACTTGCTGAACTGAACCAGGAACGTGTGGCAGGCAAGACGCCCTGGTTGCTGGTACAGCCATCCGGCCCGTTTCCGCTGGTCGGGCCCGTGTTCAAAGCGGGCGAGAGCGCCTGCTGGACCTGCCTGTTCGATCGCATGATCCGCAACCGGGAGATCAAGGGGTTTCTCGACCGGGGACCGGCGCTTGCGGTTGCCATATCGCCGCTCGTCAGAGAAAGCGTCGGCCAGGCTGGAATCCATTTTGCGGCCGTCGAGATCGCCAAGGCAATTGCCTCGGATTTTCGCACCGATTTGTGCGATCACATCGCAAGCTTCGACCTGACCGGCGCCGCCATCGCCAAGCACTACGTGACACGACGTCCGCAATGTCCGACCTGCGGCAGCAGGAAGCTGAACAACCCGCGCCGATCTCCGGCCCTGGTCGAGATTGCCGAGGGCAAGAGGCTCGTCATGACCAGCGGTGGATATCGCACCGTGACGTCGCGGTCGACGGTGTCGCGCTTCCGCAAACATGTGAGCCCACTGACAGGGGTGGTGACCAGGCTCGAACGAATCGACGTCGATCTGCCGATGAACACCAACTACTTCGCCCAGCACAATTTCTCCGCGCCGGCCCACAGCATCGACCAGCTCAGGTCCGGATTGAGCGGGGGCAGTTTTGGCAAGGGCTCGACTGCTGAGCAGGGCGAAGCCAGCGCGTTGATGGAGTCGATCGAACGCTATTCGGGCATTTTCCAAGGCGATGAGATCAGGACGACGCGTCGATTTGCCGATTTCGCGCCTGGCGACGCGCTTCTTCCCAACGACGTCCAGCTCTTCAGCGCAACGCAGTTCAAGAACAGGTTTCTCCAGCAACCGGACGATCCCCATCCGGTTCCCGAGCCGTTCGATCCCTCGACGAGGATCGAGTGGTCGCCGGTCTCATCGTTGCGCGACAAACGCTTCAAATATCTGCCGACCGGCCTCCTGTACTTCTTCTATGGCGGCTTTCATACGGATTCCAACGGCTGCGCGGCCGGCAACACCCGCGACGAAGCCATCGTTCAGGGCTTCCTCGAACTGATCGAGCGCGATGCCTACGCGATCTGGTGGTATAACCGGGTGCAGCGCGCCCAGGTCGATCTCGAGCAATTCGACGATTTCTATGTTCGGGATCTCCAGGCTCAATTTGCGGAAGCCAGGCGCAAGCTGTGGGTGCTCGACATCACCACGGACCTCGGCATTCCGACTTACGTGGCGATCATGCACTGGATGCAGAATGGACACGAAAATATCGAGTTCGGCTCCGGCGCGCATTTCGACCGGCACATAGCCCTGCTGCGCTCCCTCACCGAGCTGACCCAATTTATGTCCGTCGGCATGATGGGCGGCGCAAGCGGCGAGAAGCCGACACTTGACGGTGTCACGCCGCTGCGCCTGGAAGACTACCCGTTCCTGACACCGAGCCACCGCCCGATCGTCCCCCCGGCGCCGAGCCTCAAGCTCCACGACAATACGCGTGACCAGGTCATTGCCTGCGTCGAGATCGCCGCCCGTGCAGGCTACGATTTCCTCGTCCTCGACCAGACACGTCCCGACGTCGAGGTTCCAGTGGTCAGAGTGCTCGTTCCCGGCCTGCGTCATTTCTATCGCCGCTTCGCACCGGGCCGCCTTTACGATGTGCCGGTGAAGCTCGGATTGTTGGACCGGCCGCGACCGGAAAACGATCTGACTTCATTCCTTCCACACACCTGAAGGGTTGCTCTTTCGTGCGCACTCCCAGGAAAAAACCGACCAGGAAGATCGCGCCAGACATTGCTGCCCGATTGAGCCATCGCTTCTCCCTCCAGATGCAGACGGACGGAAACATCGCCGCCTCGCTGGGCGACTATTCCGTCAACCTCGGACAATTCAGCGAGGCCGCGATGGACCGCGCGCGACATCTGAGCACCGGTCTTCCGCTCGCTTCCTTTGCAGGCAAGAGCATCCTCGCCAGGGAAATCGACGCCCTGGTGCATCGCCTGGCCCGGCAGGGGCTTCTGGAATATCGCCTCTCCTCCTCGCGTGACGAGCGGGACCGCGTGGTCATCGAGCCTCAAGTCCCCGACTACTGGCCGCGACGCGCGAAGCTGGGCAGCCGTGATACCGTCGTGTTGTCGCGCTTTGCCTATCTGCGCCGGCGCGGCAACGAGATGGTGCTGGAATCGCCACGCGCCGGCGCGCTGTTCCGGATTGGCGATCCCGCCATCGCCGCCACCCTTGCTGCTCTGTCGCAGCCTCAGAAGATCGGCAAGCTCAACCAGAAGGTCGCTTCCTCCACCCTCCATCTGCTCGAACTGTTGCTGGACAGCCAGATCCTGCTCAAGCTTGATGCGAAACTCGGCGACGGCCTGCGCGTGAATGAAGGCGACGGCAATCTCGTTCTCTGGGATTTCCATGATCTGGTGTTTCACACGCGGAGCACGGAGGGCCGGCAAGCCAATCCGGTCGGCGCCGCCTTCAGCTATGCGAGCGTCGTTCCGCCGCCTCCTGCGGTGCGCCCGCCCTGGCCCGGCAGCAAGATCGACCTGCGCAAATTCTCCTCCCCGGAGCCGAACTCTCTCTTCCCGAAGCTGTTGCGCGAACGCCACTCAACACGGGATTTCGACGACAAGAATCCTGTCACGCTCGGCGAACTCGCGCAGTTTCTCGACACCACCGCGCGCGTCGTGTCCGAATGGAAGAGCGGCCCGTATTTTGACGGCGGTCCCGACGTCACCTACAGCACGAGGCCTTATCCGTCGGCGGGCAGCGCCTACGAGCTGGAATTGTACCTGACGGTCTCGAACTGCGAAGGGCTTGCGCGCGGACTCTACCACTACGATGCAGGGAGCCACGCGCTGGTGGCGATCAGCGCCTCCACCCAACAACTCCAGGCACACTCGGTGGCAGCCCAGTTCGCCATGGACGCGCCGGGTCAGCCACAAATCCTGATCACGATCGCGGCGCGATTTGGGCGCGTCTCCTGGAAATACAGCTCAATCGCATATTCGTTGATCCTGAAGGATGTCGGCAGCCTGATCCAGACGTTTTACCTGGCCGCGACCGATATGGACCTCGGCGGCTGCGCCATCGGGAGCACCAACATCGATCTGTTCGCGACAATGACGGAGCTGGAATTCCATATAGAGGGCCCGGTCGGTCAATTCGCGCTCGGGCGCGGCAAGAAGCTCGATATCCCGAGCTAGAAGCTCGGGCAGTTCGGCGCCAGTCGGGCTATTGCAGGGTCGGATCGAGCCGGTCGCGCAGCCAGTCGCCGATCACGGACACCGCCAGGGTGGTCACCACGATCGTGGTCGCCGGCGCCAGCATGATCCAGGGCGCCCGGGTCAGGTATTCGCGGCCGTAGCCGACCATGTTGCCGAGGCTGGTCATCGGCGGCTGCACGCCGAGGCCGAGGAAGGACAGGCCGGACTCCATCAGGATCACCTCGGGAAAGACCAGCGTCGTCGAGACGATCAGGGTCGAGGCGATGTTGGGCAGGATGTGGCGCAGATAGATCCGAGGCGGCGTCGCGCCGAGCTGGCGGACCGCGGCCGCGTACCCTTGCGCATTGGCGGAGATGGCAAGGCCCCGGGCGATGCGGGCGTAGCGCTCCCAGCCAAAAAATCCCATCAGGCCGATCAGGAGCGGCAGCGAGTTGCCGAAGAAGGCGAGCACGGCGAGCGCCATGATCAGGAAGGGCATGCTGGCCTGGAAGTCGGACAGCATCAGCACGAGCTGCTCGACGAACCCGCGGAAATGCGCGGCGAGGAAGCCGAGCGTGGTGCCGACGATGGCCGAGATCGCGGTCGCGCCGAAGGCGATCAGGAGCGAGATGCGGATCGAGACGAGCAGCCGCGACAGCACGTCGCGGCCGAGCTCGTCGGTGCCGAGCCAGTGCGCGACATTGCCAGGTGCGGCGAGCCGGTTACGCAGGTCGAGTTGGGTGTAGCCATAGGGCGCGATCTTCTCGGCGAAGGCTGCGATCACCAGCATCGTGATGATCCAGCCGGCCGCGAGCGCAACCGAGACCGGAATCGGCGGAAGGCTGATGCGGCGACGGATGGCGGTGTCCTTCAGCGTCGCGTCGGTCATGCATGTGCTCCCTTGGCGCGCAGCCGCGGATCGAGGAAGCCATAGAGGAAGTCGACGATCAAATTGGACGTGACCATGGTCAGCGCGACCAGCAGCAGGATGCATTGCACCACGGCGAGGTCACGGTTGGCGACGGCAACCACCAGCAGGCGCCCTACTCCCGGCCACGAGAACACGCTCTCGACCACGACGGCGCCCGCGATCAGCGTTCCCACCATGAAGCCGAGAATGGTGACGGTGGGGATCGCCGCGTTCGGCAGCGCGTGCGACGTCACGACCCTGTGCCAGGGCACGCCTTTCGCCGACGCCGTGCGGATATAGGGCTGGCCCAGCACTTCCAGCATCGCGCTGCGGGTGAAGCGCGCCAGCACCGCGGCACCGCCGAGGCTCAGGGTTGCGATCGGCAGGACGGCGTGGCGCCAGCTCTCCTGTCCGCCCGACGGCAGCCAGCCAAGCTGCACGGCAAAGACCAGGACGAGCAGCAGCGCCAGCACGAAGCTCGGCACGGTGAAACCGGCCACCGCGGCCATCATCACGGCGCGGTCGATCGCCGATCCCCGATGCAGCGCGGCGTAGATTCCGGCGGGAATGCCGAGCGCGACCTTGAACGCGAACGCCGGCAAGGTCAGCGCCAGCGTCGCCGGGATCCGCTCCAGCACGAGCTCGATCGCTGGCCGTCCGTCGCGCATGGAGCGGCCGAGTTCGCCCTTTGCGATGGCGCCAAAATAGTCGAGATATTGAAGCCAGATGGGATCATCGAGGCCCCAGGCCTTGCGGAAGGCAGCGAGCACTTCCGGCGGCGCCTCCGGTCCCAGGATCATCAGCGCGGGATCGCCGGACAGCCGCAGGACCACGAAGGCGAAGGTGACGACGAGGACGATCGTGAGCGCCGCCCGTCCGATACGAATGGCGAAATAGCGTCCCATCACGCCGCGTCCTGCGTCTCGGCCTGGGCACCCGGCACGAGATGGCATGCGACCTGCCGGTCGCCGCCGACGGCGGACAGGGCCGGTGTCTCGGTCGCGCAACGCGCAACCGCGCGTGGACAGCGCGGATGGAAGGCACAGCCTTGGGGACGCGCCGCCGGGTTCGGCGGATCACCCGCGAGCACGATGCGGCCCGCGCTGCGGCGGCCGGGTGCGGGCGAGGCCGAGACCAGCGCCTGGGTGTACGGATGCTCAGGGCGCGCAAAAAGATCGTCGGCGCTGCCGATTTCAACGATGCGGCCGAGATACATGACCGCAACGACATTGCTGATCTGCCGGACGACGCGCAGATCGTGGCTGATGAACAGCAGCGTCAGCGACAACTGCGCCTGAAGATCGGCGAGCAGGTTCACCACCTGAGCCTGGATCGAGACATCGAGCGCGCTGACCGGCTCGTCGCAGACGAGGAAATCCGGCCTGGTCGCCAGCGCCCGCGCCAGCACGATGCGCTGACGCTGGCCGCCGGAGAGCGCGCCCGGATAACGCGCGCCATGCGCCGGCGTCAGCTCGACCGCACGCAACAATTCGCGGACGCGCTCCTCGCGCTCAGCCGGCGTCCCTGCACCGTGAATGTCCAGCGGCTCACGAATTTGCGCAGCCACCGGCAGGCGCCGGTCGAGCGCGCCCAACGGGTCCTGAAAGATCATCTGCACGCGCGCGCGCTGCGCACGCCACGCGACAGCTCCTGGCGCGGCCATCGGCTTGCCGTCGAAGCGCACCTCACCGCGATCCGGCGGCTCGAGGCCGAGCACGATGCGCCCGGTGGTCGACTTGCCAGAACCGGACTCGCCGACCAGCCCCAGCGTTTCGCCCTTGGGAATCGTGAGCGACACGCCGTCGACCGCATGGACGGCCGTGCTCCGGCCGAACATTCCGGAACGCATGCTGTAACTGCGCGAGATCGAAGACACCTCGACGAGCGGCGCGTTCATTCGGCGGCGATCCCGAGCAGCGCGCGGCGCGAGGCCTCGGCGCGGATGCAGGCGACGGCGCGATCGTCGGCGATCGGCGCCAGGCTCAGCGCCACCAGGCCGCACGGCTCGGCCGCGAGGGCGCAGCGGGGCGCGAAGGCGCAGCCGCTCGGCATCGTCGCCGGATCCGGCACCGTCCCCGGAATGGCGGTCAGGCGCCGGCGCGGTCCATCGAGCGGCGGCAGCGCACCGATCAGGCCTTGCGCATAGGGGTGCACGGGATCGGCAAAGAGCTGGTTGGCCGGCGCCTCCTCAACGATGCTGCCGGCATACATCACCGCGACGCGGTCGCAGTTCTCGGCGACGACGCCGAGATCGTGGCTGATCAGCACCATCGCCATGCCCATCTCGCGGCGGACCGACGACAGCAGTTCCAGGATCTGCGCCTGAATGGTGGCGTCGAGCGCAGTGGTCGGCTCGTCCGCGACCAGCAGGTCGGGATTTCCGGCCAGCGCCATCGCGATCATGATGCGCTGGACCTGGCCGCCGGAAAATTCATGCGGATAGGCGGAGAGCCGCCGGCCTGCGTCGGGGATGCCGACGAGATCGAGCAGCCGCCGCGCTTCCGCCTTCACCGCCTCGCCCGAGAGATCGCGATGCAGCGCCAAGGCCTCGCAAAGCTGCTTGCGGATGGTCAGCACCGGATTGAGCGCGCTCGCCGGATCCTGGAAAATCATGGCGACGCGCCCGCCCCGCACCTGGTCGAGCTCGGCGGCCGGCGCGCCAAGGATCTCGCGTCCGTCGAGACGAACCGAGCCCGAAACGCGTGCGTGCCGCGGCAACAGGCCCAGCGCGGCAAGCCAGGTGACCGACTTGCCGGACCCGGACTCGCCGACGAGGCCCAAGGCCTCGCCCTTGCGCAAGGCGAGATCGACACCGCGCAAGACCGGCACACCGTCGAAGGCGACGCTCAGGCGCTCGATGCTGATCAGCGCTGTCACGGATCACGCCTCGAAATTGCCGGCGCGGAAATCCATCGCAAAGGCCGGCGATGCCTTCCACTTGATCGATTTCGGCTTGGCCGTGAAGGTCGCGTTCTGGTGCAGCACCGTGTAGGCGGGATCTTCGCGCTCGGCGATCTCCAGCATACGGCGGAACGCCTTCTTGCGCGCCGCGCGGTCGGTCGAGGTCTCCAGGAACTCCGAGAGCGTGTTCAGCTCGGCATTGGTCCACTCGCCGATCTGCTGCTGCTGGCCGTTCGGGCCGTGCTGGGCAACCAGCGACGATACGGGATCGTTGAAGGCCGCCGAGTTCGACCAGTCGCGCACCGCGCGGGTCGGCGCACGCTCCATGATCTGCGACCAGTTCTCCTTGGTCTCGATCTGGACGTTGAGGCCGACCGACTTCCACATCTCGACCAGGACCTGCGCGGTCGCGACCTGGTTGGTGTAGTAGTTGTTGAGCAGGCGATAGGGAATCGGATCGCCCTTGTAGTTGGCCTGCTTCAGCAGGTCCTGCGCGAGCTTCGGATCATAGGCCGGCACGCTCCAGTCGGCGTTGAACATGTCGCCGTAGAATTCCCACTGAAGGCCCTTCGGCACCCGGGTGCGGCCGGCCCACAGACTGTCGACGATCGCCTGACGGTCGATCGCGTGGGTGAAGGCGCGGCGCACCAGCGGATTGGCGAGCTGGGCGTGGTTCTTGTCGAACACGGTCAGGCGGTGGTTGAGGATGGTGCCGCCCTGCACTTCGAATGCGGCGTTCTTCTCGATGCCGGCGATCTGGTCCGGCGGGATATCGCAGGCGAACTGGTACTCGCCCGAGAGCAGCCCGTTGATGCGGCTCGCGACTTCGGGCACTTCGAGGAAGCGGATGCGCTTCAGCGGCGGGCGGCCGCCCCAATATTCGTCATGCGCTTCCAGCGTCAGCGACACGTCGGGCTTGAGCTCGACGACCTTGTAGGGCCCGGTCGTGATCGGCTTGCGCGCCCAGTCGAGATAGCTTGCGGATTCGTCCCAGGCGCGGCGGTTCGCGATGTCGGAGCCGTAACGCGACAGCCGGCCTTCGATCGTGACGTCCGGCGTCGCGTTGTAGAAGCGCACCGTGTATTTGTCGACGGCGTCGACGCGTACGAGGTCCGGCCAGATCCGGCGTGCGACCGCCGGCACATCAGGCGGCAATTCCTTGCCCGGCCGCGGCGTCGGGATCTTCTCGAAGGCCTGGATGGTGGAGCGGCTTTTGGCCTCGGTCTCGCCGAACATGCGCGCGCGGCTGAAGGTGAAGACGACGTCCTCCGCCGTCATCTCGTCGCCATTGTGGAATTTCACACCCTGGCGCAGCTTCACCTCGACGGTCTGGTCGTCGATGCGGCGCCATTCGGTGGCGAGCCCCGGCACGGCCTCGAGGCTGCCGCGCCAGTTCTTCGAGATCAGGCCCTCCCAGATCGAGGAGAAGAACACGCGCTCTCCGACATTGGACTGCTCGCGCAGCACGTCGAGCACGTTCGAGTTCGTCACCTTCTGCACGGCGATCGTCACCGATGGACGATTGTCGCCCTGCGCGATCGCAAAGCGCGGCAGCAGAAGCGTGCCTGCGGCAGCGCCGCCGGATTTCAGGATGGTACGACGGGTGAGCTTGCTCATGACGATAACCCCTGCCCTCTACGATGTCGGTTATTCAGCGAGACCGAGCGCGGCGAGGTGGGCTGCGCCGGCGCGGACGTCGTCGTGGTTGCGCAGTTCGAGGATCAGCCGCGGATTGGAAGTCAGCCGGCCAAGCGCGCGGAACACGGCGACCCAGCGGATGTTGCCCTCGCCCGGCGCCCAGTGCCGGTCGGCAAAGCCGTCAGTGTCCTGGAGGTGCACATGCGTCAGCATGTCGCCGGCGGCCTCGACATAGTAGTCGACCGGCGGCGCGCCGGTGGAGACATGCGCGTAATTGGCGTGGCCGGTGTCGAGCGAGACGCGGACCCTGGCGCTTTCGAGCGCCTTGGCCAGACGCACGCGATCGCGCGGATCCTTGTCCTCGATGTTCTCGATCACGATCTCGCAGCCGGTCTTTTCCGCACGCGCGATCACCTCGGCGAGCGTCGCGCGTACGCGCTCGACAATATTGCCGCGGTTGTCCGGATAGAGATCGAGATTGTTGTGGTCCCAGGTCGTGAACGGCGAATGGATCACCATCTGCGTCGCGCCGAGGAACTCGGCGGCATCAAGCCCCTGGAGCAGGCGTTTCGTGACCGCCTGGCGGATCATCGGATCATGGCTGTCGATCTTGAAGCCCCAGAACGGCCCGTGGATGCCGAGCCGGCCGGTATGGCCCGTGAGCATCTGCTTGATCTCGCCGGCCGCGCTCCGCCAATCGCCATCGAGCAAATCCGCGCGGAAAAAATCCTGGATTTCGAGATCGCGTTGCCGTTCCAGAAGCCAGTCGCGGTGCGCGGGGATCGATTTGATGGACAATGCGGCGCCCAGTACCGGCTTCGACATGGCTTGCTCCTTGGTCGTCAGCGATGACGAGAGCAGCGCTAGACCAGTTGAGTGACAGGCCCGTGAAATGCGGGTTCCGCGACGCCGAGCAGATGTGGACATCCTTCCGGTCGCGTGCATCGAATTCAGGCAGCAGTGATCGAGTCCATGCAGACCAATGCATCAACGTGCAGCATCGGCACGTTTGTCTCCGTAGTGATCCGGAATGGAATCCTATCCCGATCTCACGTACATCGCGCACATCGATCGGCGGCCACTTCCAAGGGCATCACCCTCGATCGCGCTACATGGGGTTGGGGGACCGCATGGGGCGGGGGATTGAAGGCTGGGGCAAGGTGAGAGGTCCGGACTCCTAGGCACTCCGGACCTCGAACTTTCTACATCGAACGCGATGTCGCGCCGCCGGCCATGGGCCGTGCGGCGCGATTTCGTTGATGCGCCCTGTGAGCGGTCTTGCCCGATCAGTTCGGCACATTCCGCTCGAGATCTTCAAGCCAGGCCGCCGCGCTCGAATCCGACGGCGCGCGCCAGTCGCCACGCGGCGACAATGAACCGCCGGCCGACACCTTCGGTCCGTTCGGCATGGCCGAGCGCTTGAATTGGCTGAAGGCGAAGAAACGGCGCAGGAAGACTTCAAGCCAGCGGCGGATCTCCGGAAGGTCGTAAGCCTTGCGCCGGTCGCTCGGGAACGCCGGCGGCCATTCGCCCTTGGCGACGTCCTTCCAGGCGTGCTGCGCCATGAAGGCGATCTTGGACGGCCGCATGCCGAAGCGCAGCGTGTAGAACAGGTTGAAGTCCTGGAGCTCGTAGGGGCCGACGGAGGCTTCGGTGCTCTGCGGCTTCTCCCCGGGCTTGACCGGAACCAGCTCGGGCGAGATTTCCGCCGACAGGATCAACCCAAGCGTCCGATTCACGTCGTCGCTGAACTGCTTCGAGGCGATGACCCAGCGGATCAGATGCTGGATCAGGGTCTTGGGCACGCCGGCGTTGACATTATAGTGTGCCATCTGGTCGCCGACGCCATAGGTGCACCAGCCGAGTGCGAGTTCCGAGAGATCACCGGTTCCGATGACGATGCCGCCGTGATGATTGGCGAGCCGGAACAGGTAGTCCGTGCGCAGGCCCGCCTGCACGTTCTCGAAGGTGATGTCGTAGACCTTCTCGCCCTTGCCGAAGGGATGGCCGATGTCCTTCAGCATTTGCGTCGCCGTGGTGCGGATGTCGAGCTCCTGCCAGGTCGTCTGCAACGCCTTCATCAAAGCCAGCGCGTTGGTCTTGCTCTCGCTGCCGGTGGCGAAGCCCGGCATGGTGTAGGCGAGGATGTTTTCACGCGGCAGCCCGAGGAGGTCGACCGCCTTGGCGGCAACGATCAGCGCGTGGGTGGAATCGAGACCGCCGGAGACGCCGATGACGACACGCTTGGTGCCGGTCGCGCGCATGCGCTGCACGAGCCCGGCGACCTGGATGTTGTAGGCCTCGTAGCAGTCCTGCTCGAGCAGGCTTTCGTCGCTCGGCACGAACGGAAAGCGTTCGACCTTGCGCAGGAACCCGATATCGGCGGCCGGTGGCTTCACGGCAAAGGCGATCCTGCGAAAGAAGCCCTCGCGCTGCCGGCGGTTGTCATCGAACGTGCCCATCGAGGCACGCTCCTGCCGCAGCAGATCGAGATCGACGTCGGCGAGCGTGATCTGGCCGCCCTGCCGGAATCGCTCGCCCTCGGCCAGCAGCACGCCGTTCTCATGGATCGAGGTCTGGCCGTCCCAGGCAAGATCAGTGGTCGACTCCCCTGCTCCGGCGGCCGAATAGACGTAAGCCGCAAGGCAGCGCGCCGATGTCGATTGACACAGCAGCGCGCGCGAGCGTGCCCGGCCGATCGTGATCGGGCTGCCGGACAGATTGATCAGCACGCTCGCACCCGCCAGCGCGAGCTCCGAGGCCGGCGTCACCGGGATCCACATGTCCTCGCAGATCTCGACGCCGATGGTCAGGCCGGGGACGTCTTCGGCCGCGAACATGAGATCGACGCCGAACGGCGCGGACAGCTTGCCGATCGCAATGGCCTCACCGGCGATGCCGGCACCGGAGGCGAAATGCCGTCCCTCGTAGAACTCGCGATAGGTCGGCAGGTAGGTCTTGGGCACCACGCCCAGAACGGTGCCGCGGTGAATGACGACGGCGCAATTGTAGATGCGGGCCCCGAAGCGCAGCGGCGCACCGACGATGAGGACGGTCATCAGCTCCGAGGAGGCCTCGACGATCGCGGCGAGCCCCCGCTCGACCGCGTCGAGCAGCGGATCCTGCATGACGAGGTCTTCGATCGCATAGCCGGACAAGCACAGCTCGGGAAACACGGCAACCGCCACCGACTGCTCATGGCAGGCACTCGCCGCCGCCAGGACGGCCCTCGCATTGGCCGTGGGATCGGCCACATGGGAGGTGGTGACGCAGGCCGCCACGCGCGCAAATCCGTGGGCGTAAATCGAGTGAAAACTCATCGAGTGCAGTACCCTTGATCTCTTCGCGACCGGCGGACGTCGTCCGGCCGCCGTCGCTCCGGGCCATATTTAGCCCATCGACATGGCCCCGTGCAGGCCATTCGCCGTCATGCATAACGGATTTGCGTCCTCGCCTGCCCACCCATCCGGCGGCCTCAGGCGCTGCGCGCCAGCACGCTGGTCAGATCGTCGCGCAGCCAGCCGGCGATCCGGGGCCAGGCATGCGCATGGGTCCGCGCGCCCATGAACAGGCCGAGATGGTTGCTGGGCTCGGAGGCCGCCGCAACGAAGGCCGGCGGCGTGCCGAGGAGATTGGCGGTGGCGAGCGCCTGCGCGGCCGGGACGACGTCGTCGTCGAGCCCCGCCAACAGGAAGACCGGCGCCTTGACGTCCTTCAGATCAATCGCGCGGCCCAGCGCCGTGAAATGGCCGCCGGCGATCCGATTCTCGCGGAAAATCCAGTTGACGATCTGGAGATAATAGGTGCCGGGCAGATCGAGCGTTTCCGTGTTCCAGCGATCGAAGCGCGCGAGCAGCGCCGCGCCTTCCGCGTCCGAGAGGCTCTTCTGCAAGGCCACCGCAATATCGTCGCGGCTTGGCGCCTTCGACCAGAACCGCAGCATCTCATCACCGCTGACATTGCCGCCGCCGCGCGCGACGAGCTGGTCATAGACCGCCTCAGGCGCGTTGCGGGCGAGCCGCGACAGCGCCGAGTCGATCGAGAGGTCGACCGGCGCCCCGACCAGGACCAGCCGCCGCACCTTGGTCGGGAAACGCGCAGCATAGAGCAGCGACAGCCATCCGCCCTGGCACAAGCCGACGAGGTCGACCGGCGCGCCGATCTCGTCGACGGCGACGTTGAGATCACTGAGATAGCTGTCGATCGAGAGATGGCGCATGTCCGGCGAGGCCGAGCGCCAGTCGGTGAGATAGACCCGATCGATGCCGCCATTCTGCAGGGACTGCACCACGCTGTGGCCGGGTGCGAAGTCGGCGATCAGGGCACGGTGCAGCGCATAGGGCGCGCAGACCAGGGCCGGCGGTCCGGACCGGGCCCGCGAGCAGTCGCGCAGGCGCATGGTCGCAAGCTCCAGCGCAACGGTATTGGGCGTCGTCCACGGCAGGCTGCTGTCGTCCCGCTCCGCCGGGGCGCGCTCAAGCCACCAGAAGCAGGCATCCATGGCAAGGCGCGCCGCCGCAAACGGCCACAGCAGCGGGTCATCCGGGACATGCCCGGGTCCGCTTGGCGGTTTGCCGGTTTTCTCCACCACGTCTATCTCACCACCCTCACAGGAATGCCTCGAGGCTGACCACCGAAATGCCCCGCTCCCGAAAACTCTGGTGCGTCGCGGCCACGGAGCCGTCGAAGTCAATGCCGCGGCACGCGTCCTCGACAACGGCGACCACGAATCCCGCCTTGCGGGCATCCTCCGCCGAAAAGCGGACACAGAAGTCGAGCGCGAGACCTGCGAGAAAAACCGTCTTCAGATCGCGTTCGCGCAAATACCCGAGCAGCCCGGTCGGCGTCTTGTGGTCGTTCTCGAACAGCGCCGAATAGGAATCGATGCCACGGCGGAATCCTTTGCGCACCACGAGGCTCGCTTTGGCGAGCTCCAGATGCCGGTGGAATTCGGCGCCGGCCGTGCCCTGTACACAATGTACCGGCCAGAGCACCTGGGTGCCGTAGTCGAGCTCGATGGTCTGAAACGGCTGCCGGCCCGCATGGTTCGACGCAAAGGAGACGTGGTCATGCGGATGCCAGTCCTGGGTCAGCACCACATTGGTGAATTTTTGGGCGATGCGATTGATGGCGGGGACGACCTTCTCGCCGCCGGGAACGGCGAGTGCTCCGCCGGTGCAGAAGTCGTTCTGCACGTCGATCACCAGCAGCACGTCACGGTCGGAAATCTTCATCGCAGCTCCCATCCCATCCGCCGGCGCGACCGACGCCGAACGCTCCGCTCCAATGTCGATCTTCCCGCGCGGCTTCGCAACCACCGACCGCGTGCGGCGATCTGGCCGGACGGCCCGGCGCTCCGTCCCCGGGAATGCAACGGTTTGGCTTCGTCTGTGTTGACTAGATGCACCCAAGGACGGATTCTAGATGCCGTCCGCGACACGCGGGTCGGATGGAGCGGAGGAAAAGGTTCCCGCAGCCGGTAAGGCGCGGCAGCCATTTGGTCATGGATATCGGCAAGACTGAACGGACGATTCTTCTCGCCGACATCGGCGGTACCAATGCGCGCTTTGCGCTGAGCCAGGGCGACCAGATCGGATCGATCGACTATGTGAAGGTCGCCGACTTCCCGACGGTCCGGGAGGCCATTGTCGATGTCCTCGCGCGACGGTCCGCCGGCGAGCAGCCCAAAAGAGCCGTCTTGGCCGTCGCCGGACCCGTGACCAACAACCGCTGCGTCATGACCAACAGCCCGTGGGTCATCGACGGCAACGAGCTCCAGCCGACGCTCGGCCTCGACAGCGCGCACGTGCTCAACGATTTCGAGGTGGTGGCCTGGTCGCTGCCCGCCTTGCAGCCCGCCGACCTGATTCCGCTTGGCGGCCAAGGCGGCTTAGAAGGCGGCTTGGCCGGAGAACCGTTGCTGGTGGTCGGGCCCGGGACCGGGTTTGGCGTCTCCTGCCTGGTTGAACGCCATGGTGCCCGGCTGGCCGTCGTTACCGAGGCCGGCCACGCCACCCTGCCGGCGGAGAACGAGCGCGAGGAACGCGTGATCGCGTGCTTGCGCCGGCGCCTCGGCCACGTCTCGATCGAGCGTGGCGCGCTCTCCGGTTCCGGCCTTCAGAGCCTCTACGAGGCGCTGGCCGAGGTCGACGGCGCTCAGGTGCCGCACCGCGATGCCGCTGCCATCACCAAGGCGGCCCTGGAGGGCAGTTGCGAACTCAGCCGCGCAACGCTGGACATGTTTTGCGCCATCCTCGGCTCCGTCACGGGCAATCTCGCCGTGACCTTCGGCGCCCGCGGCGGTGTCTATATCGCCGGCGGGATCGTGCCGCGCTTCCCGGAATTCCTTGTCGCCTCCGCATTCCGGGCGCGCTTCGAAGCCAAGGGACGCTTCCAGGACTATCTCCGCAACATCCCGACCAGGCTGGTCACGAAGCCCGATGCGAGCTTCGTCGGCCTGAAGATGTTTGCCGACCACAATCCGGATTGAGCCGGCGCACAACGCCCGGCCGGCCCCCTCAAGGTCTGCAATTCACAGGTGATTGCGGTTCCACGCAGCATGACACTTGCCCGTTTGTTTCTGATGGGAAACAATCAATCCGTGTGTGGCGTATCTGTACGGGGGGCGTGACATGCGTAAGCAGAACAATATTGGGTTCGACTATCACCGCTATCACCGCCTGCTGACCGAGGCGGACGACGAGGACAAGCGGCTGGCCCTGATCGAGCTGTTGATCGAGGAAAAGGCCAGAGATCGGCTGGCCGAGCAGCGCGCCTCGGATCGTGCCGCCATGACGGCCCATACCATTGCCAATGTGCTGAAGGCCGGCCGCCACTGAGACCGGTCGTAACGACTGCTGCTCGCAGCGATCACGCGTCCATTGCGATTCTGTTAACGATCCCTCGCAAGCCCGCATAAAACTTTTTGCTCTAAGAGTTCCCTCACCTGATGCAATTCAGGTCAACAAAAGGGGGGAATGAACATGAGCATGATTTCACTCGCCGCGATGCCGGCCGCTGTCGAAACGCGTCTTGCCGATTCTTCGTTCAAGACCATCCTGCTGATCTGCTGCGCAGGCCTGGCCGCCTCGTTCGGCCTGATGGCACACGGCATCGACCTCGGCGCCGGCTTGCTGTGAGACGACGGCGAACAACCCTGGAATCAAATGGCCGCCTTCCGGGCGGCCATTTTCGTTTGCGCTCGATCAGCTCGGAACGGAGCTGGACGTCTCCGGAAACATCGATTCGATCATCGCCTTGAGCTGGTCGAGGGAGATCGGCTTGCGCAGGATCGGCCGGCGCCGGAGCAGCGACGGCAGCAGTTCCGGCCCATAGCCCGTCGCGAACAGGAACGGCTTGCCGCGGCGTTCGATCAGGTCGGCGACGGGATCGACATAGACGCCCATGAGGTTGATGTCGAGGATGGCGAGGTCGTACTGCGCGGTCATCGCAAAGGCGCTGGCGTCCCGAACGTTGTCGGCTTCGGCGACGACATGGTGGCCAAGCTCCTCCACCATCTCAGCCATCATCATCCGGATCAACGCCTCGTCTTCAACCAGGAAAACGGAGAGCCCGCCTGTCATATCAACCCCGCAGCAACCACTCGAACCTAATCATAACCGAGACTACGGGAGCGTTCACGAATTCGTGGCGGGCGGCGTTAATTCGGACGCGCCCGATCCGATTCAAGTTGATCAATCCAACCCGCGCTCGTGACTCAAGCGCACCATCTCCTGGATGAAGACCTGCTTCTGCTTGTCGTCGAGACTCGAATAGAGCGGTTCGGCAGCATCGGCGACATTGCGCTGGTCGGCGGCGCGGTCGATCAGGAACTGCGCCTCGTTGCGCATCTGCTCGACGATGTCGTCCGGGGGATCCCGCTTGGCGCGCGCGACCCGCAGGTTGAGCCGCTCTGCACCATTATGCCCAAGGTAGTGCATGGCGCTGGAGAAGCCGTACCAATGCTTCTCCTGATCGGGCGTCAAATTCAGCTCGGTCTTGATCCGCTCGATATAGGAATCGCTGTTGGTGACGATCTGGTCGGCCGTGAGCTGCGGTGCGCCGCTCTGGGTCAGAACCGTAACGTCCTTGTCCTGGGGTGTGTTCTTGGCTTCCTTGGTCGCCTTGGCGCCCTTGCCCGCCTTGGCGTTCTTGGCATCCTTGTCCTTGCCGGCGCCTTGCTGCTTGGCATCCTGCTTGGCGTCCTTGGTTCCGTCCTTGGCGGCCGGCGCCTGGTTGTTGTTGTTGCCGACCCCGAGCACGCCGGTGAAGACGCCGACCACGCCGCCGATCGCGCCGCCCAGCACGCCGCCGACCGGACCGGCCGCCTTGTTGCCGGCCGCAGCGCCATCCTGAACGCCCTTGACCAGGCCTTGCGCGTTCGCCACCGCGGCTGCGCCGAGCAGCATCGCCAGCACGGAGCCCAGCGCGAACCATCGTCGCAGATAAAGCCGCACTGGCGGCGCCGGGTTGATCATTCTCGTCTCCATCGTCGATCTGTTTGGCCTGTCGGGGTGAGAGCCACCCGGCGGTTACAACTCTATCGTTTTCGCAGCTTCGCGGTCTAGCCGCCGAGAATTGCTTTCCACGCCCGAAAAGTCTTTCGCGCGAAGCGGTTATGCAGGCTTATTCGAAACTGCGGCGTAATTGCGCACGCAATGTCCCAAGCCGGCATCGCGCAAAGTGTGCGTCGCAAAATGCGCGGCGGCGGTTCACATCCGGCCCGCGCTTCCGGGCAGCGCAGCCATGTTCCGGGCCAACGTTAGTTCTAGGCGACGAGCTGTTCGCCTTCCTCGACAGACGCGATCAATCATGATCTGATCGCGCTACCAATTTGCCCCGCCGCGCGTGATCAGCCAGCGAGGCGAAGGCACTAACAAGAAACTTCCAAGAAGAAAATCAAAAGCAAAACTCGGAAGGTCAAAGGAAACGCCAGAACAATAAAACACCCAAGCGAGGAAACGAGATGTCACGCAAGACACTGACGCGACGTCAATTTGTGGCTGCCACTGCAATGTCCTCCGCGGCGCTGATCACGGCGCCCTATGTCCGGGGCGCTCACGCCGCGGGCAAACTCTCGATCGGCTTCTGGGACCACTGGGTGCCCGGCGCCAACAACGCCTCCACGGCCCTCGTCAACGAGTGGGGCGCCAAGGAGAAGGTCGAAGTCTCGATCGACTACATCACCAGCAACAACAACAAGATCCAGCTCACGGTCGCAGCCGAAGCCCAGGCCAAATCCGGCCACGATATCCTGCAGATGCCGACCTGGTGGCCGCACGCCTATTCCGAGAATCTCGAGCCGCTCAATGACGTGATGGAGCCGCTCATCAAGCAGAACGGCGACGTCAACGGCACCGTCAAATATCTCGGCCAGTCGCGCGGCAAATGGCTCGCCATACCCGCCACTCCGGGCAGCCAGATCAAGGGACCCTGCACCCGTATCGATCTGATGAAGAAGCTCGCCGGCATCGACGTCCAGGAAATGTATCCGGTCGGGGCGCCGCCCAAGGCAGACAACTGGACCCTGGACACGTTCCTGAAGGCGGCCGAGGCCTGCCAGAAGGGCGGCTTCCCCTTCGGTATCGGCCTCGGCGAAACCACCGACAGCGTCGACACCGCGGGCGCGATCTTCCAGTCGTTCGGGGCCGAGCTTGTCAACGCCAAGGGCGAGGTCACGGTGAAGACCGACGCGGTTCRCCAAGCCCTCGAATACTACAAGAAGCTGATTGCCTTCCTGCCGCCGGACGCGCCGTCCTGGGATGACGCCTCGAACAACAAATGGCTGATCTCGGGCCGCGGCGCGATGATCCTGAACCCGCCGAGCGCCTGGGCCGTCGCCAAGCGCGACGCGCCTCAGGTCGCCGAGCAATGCTGGACCCACGGCTTCCCCGCCGGGCCGAAGGGCCGCTTCGCGCCCTACCTTCCCTACTTCTGGGGTCTGTGGAGCTTCAGCAAGAACAAGGAAGCCGCCAAGAGCCTCCTCACCTATCTGTCACAGCCGTCGTCGATCGAAAAGTTTGTCGCGGCAAGCGGCGGTTACGATCTGCCCGCCTATGCCAACATGACGACGCTGAAGACCTGGCAGGAAGAAGGGCCGCCGAAAGGCACGCTCTATCACTATCCGAACCCGTATAACCATCAGACGCTGTCGATCGCAGCGTCCCCGGCGCCGCCCAAGATCGCGCAGCAGATCTACTTCCAGGCGACGCTGACCAAGATGGCGCTGCGTTTCTCGCAAGGCGAGAAGATGGAGACGACGCTCGCCTGGGCCGAGGGCGAGTGCGAAGGCTTCATGCGGAGTTAGCCGGGGGTGTGCCATGGCGGTTCGCGCATCACGCGCGAGCCGCCGGGGCAACCCGCCTCTAACACCCGCGTAGCGCAAGGAGCCGACCCATTCGGCCGGCTTCGCCATTCGATAGCCGTCAGGAAGGCCCAATCTGTTAGGAAAGCCCATTCATGGCCGACGTCGTCGTTGAGCAGGGTCGTGCAGTCCGTGCGGCGAGCACACGCAAACGCAGCAGCCTCCGCAATGCCATGGGACGCAAATCGTCGGTGGCGTTCTTCCTGACGTTGCCGCTGATCCTGCTGATTGCGCTGTTCGTGCTCTATCCCGCCGTCTATTCCGTCCATCTCGCGACGCTGAACAAATCGATGCAGAGATTCGTCGGCGTCGGCAATTTCACCTTCCTGTTCAGCCGTGACACGTTCTGGATGGTGGTGAAGCAATCCTGCATCTTCGCGGTCACCGCCGTGTTCTTCAAGGCGCTGATGGGCTTCATCGTCGCGCATTTCGTGCACAACATTCCGGCCAAAGGCCAGCGCAAATGGCGCGGCATGCTGCTGGTGCCCTGGGTCATCCCGCCGGCGATGAGCACGCTGGCCTGGCTGTGGCTGTTCGATCCGTCCTACAGCGCCTTCAACTACACGCTGTCCTTCTTCGGCATCGGGCCCATCAACTGGCTCGGCGACACCGCGTGGGCGCGCTTTTCCGTCATTCTCGTCAACGTCTGGTACGGCGCGCCGTTCTTCATGATCATGTATCTGGCGGCGCTGAAATCCGTGCCGGACCAGCTTTATGAAGCCGCGGCGATCGACGGCGCCAATTGGTGGCAGAAGATCTGGTTCATCACCCTGCCCATGATGCGCAACATCATCGCCATCACCACGCTGTTCTCGCTGATCGTCACCTTCGCCAATTTCGATATCGTCCGGATCCTGACGTCGGGCGGCCCGCTGGATCGAACCCACATCTTTGCGACCTGGGCCTTCAAGGTCGGCATCGAGGGCAGCGACATTCCGCTCGGCGCCAGCGTCTCGCTGTTCATGGTGCCGATCCTCGCGGTCGCGGCGATCTTCATCCTTCGCGATGTCTCCAAACGCGGGAACGAAGCCTGATGAGCACGCTTGCAATCGACAAGGCAGGACCGACCCGCAAGGTCAAATACGGCAGCATGAGCCGCGACCGAACCTGGGCGCTGCGCTGGTCCTATTTCTTCCTGGTGCTGTTTGCGATCTTCTCGCTGACGCCGCCGCTCTACATGCTGATCACCTCGCTCAAGAGCAGCGCGGAGATATCGGCCGCGACCAATCCGTGGTGGGTGTTCCACCCCACGCTGTCGAACTACGTCGAGCTCCTGACCTCGAACCAGTTCCTGCGCTTCTTCTGGAATTCGGCGATCGTGTCGATCGTGGTCGTGATCATCACCATGCTGATCAGCATCCCGTCGGCCTTCGCGCTGGCGCGAATGAAGTTCTGGGGCTCGACGACGCTCGCCACCGGCGTGTTCCTGACCTACCTGGTTCCGGACAGCCTGTTGTTCATTCCGCTGTTCAAGATGCTCGCGGCGGTCCAGGACATCACCGGCATCACGCTGCTGAACCGGTGGTACGTGCTGCTGTTCGTCTATCCGACGCTGACGGTGCCGTTCTGCACCTGGATCATGATCGGCTATTTCGCCTCGATCCCGAAGGAGCTCGATGAGGCTGCGATCATCGACGGCGCCTCCTGGCTCCAGACCCTGACGCGGATCTTCATCCCGGTGGCGCTGCCCGGGCTGATTGCCGCGACCATCTTCGCCTTCACGGTGTCCTGGGCCCAGTTCCTCTATCCCCTGGTGTTCACCACCTCCATAGATCAGCTCGTGCTGCCGGTCGGCATCACCACCACGCTGATCAAGGGCGACGTCTTCAACTGGGGTCAGATCATGACCGGCGCGCTGCTCGGCGCAGCCCCGCCGCTGATCATCTATGCTTTCCTGATGGACTACTACATCGCCGGCCTGACCGCCGGCGCGACGAAGGGTTGAAATCGAAGGATTGAAGTTCAATGGCCGAGGTTTCCTTGCGCAAGGTGATCAAGCGTTACGACGATGTCGAAGCCGTGCGCGGCATCGATCTCGATATCTCCGACCATGAGTTCATCGTGCTGGTCGGCCCTTCGGGCTGCGGCAAGTCGACGACGCTGCGGATGATCGCGGGGCTCGAGGACATCACCGACGGCGACATCACGATCGGGGGCGACGTCGTCAACGACGTGCCGCCGAAGGACCGCGACATCGCGATGGTGTTCCAGAACTACGCGCTCTATCCGCACATGACGGTCGCGGAGAACATGTCGTTCGGATTGCGGCTCAAGCACTATCCCAAGGCCGAGATCAAGGCGCGGGTGACGGAGGCCGCGCGCCTGCTGGACATCACCGACCTGATCGACCGCAAGCCGAAGCAGCTCTCCGGCGGCCAGCGCCAGCGCGTCGCGATGGGCCGCGCCATCGTGCGCAATCCAAAAGTCTTCCTGTTCGACGAGCCGCTGTCCAATCTCGACGCCAAGCTGCGCGTGCAGATGCGCATCGAGATCAAGAAGGTGCACCAGAAGGTGCGCACCACGACGGTCTACGTCACCCACGACCAGGTCGAGGCGATGACGCTGGCCGATCGCGTGGTGGTGATGAACAAGGGACGGATCGAACAGATCGGCACGCCGAACGAGCTCTACCACAAGCCGGCGACGCGCTTCGTCGCGGGCTTCATCGGCTCCCCGGCGATGAATTTCCTCCCCTGCCGGCTGGAGGACGTCGGCGGCAGGCTCAACATCCGGCTGACCGACCGCATCTCCTTCCCGCTGCCGCAAGCCCGCGCCGCGCGCTACAACGCACTGCCCCGAACGGAAAACCTGCTGCTCGGCATCCGTCCCGAACACCTCACGGAGGCCCACGCGCACCTGGAGCCCGGCGAAGAAACCTTCGACACCGTGCTCGACGTCACCGAGCCGATGGGGATGGAGACGCTGGTCTATTTCGGGCTCGAAGGCACGCCGGTCTGCGGCCGTGTCGATCCCAATGCCGGCGCCAAGGACGGGGCTCCCATGCGTTTGGCGATGGACCTCAACAACATGCACCTGCTAAACGAAGCGACCGGCGCCGTGTTGTGACGGCCGGCCAGAAAACGCGAGCAGGCGGGGAGAGATGGCGACCAACAAGAAGAAGATTTTCGTTACACAAACTTTGTCGCAAGGGGCACGCGCCCTCCTCACCCAGCGGGACGATATCGAGCTCGTCGAGTTTCCGAACCTGATCTCCGCCAGGGAATTCGAGGTGATGCTGAAGAGCCACGCGCCGGTCCACGGCGTGGCGCTCGGCGCCACCGCCTTCGGCGAGACCGAGCTCGAGGCATCGAAGGACATGAAGGTGGTGACACGAATCGGCGTCGGCTATGACGCCGTCGATGTGCCCGCCCTCTCCCGCCGCAAGGTGCCGCTGATGGTCGCGGGCAGCGCGAACTCCCCCTCGGTTGCCGAGCAGGCGCTGTTCATGATGCTGACACTCGCCAAGCGCGCGCAGGAGATGCACGCCTGCGTCAAGGATGGCAAATGGGCCGAGCGGCTCGGCATGCTGCCGTTCGACCTCTACGGCAAGACCGTGCTGATCATCGGCTTCGGCCGCATCGGCACCCGCACCGCCAAGCGCTGCCTGGCGATGGAGATGAACGTACAGGTCTACGATCCCTACAAGGGAGCCGCCGAGATCAAGGCCGCCGGTTGCGAACCTGTCGCCGACCTCGACGCCGCCCTGCCGCAAGCCGACTTTGTCTCCATCCACTGCCCGAAGACGCCGGAAACGGTTGGCCTGTTCAACGCGGCACGGATCGGCCTGATGAAGCCGAAATCCTATCTCATCAACACCGCGCGCGGCGGCATCGTCAACGAGAAGGCGCTGTATGAGGCGCTCGCCTCGGGCAAGCTCGCCGGTGCCGGCATCGACGTGTTCGAGCAGGAGCCACCGCCGGTCAGCAATGCGCTGTTCGCGCTGCCGAACGTCATCATGGCCCCGCATGTCGCCGGCGTCACCGTCGAGGCGGTGAGCCGCATGAGCGAGCAGACCGCGCGCAACATCCTCAGCGTGCTCGATGGCGACCCGATCCGGCAGAACATCATCAATCAGGACGTGCTGGGCTGAGTGCTCCCCCCCCCCGAAGGCGGGCGGCTAAAGCGCGATGAATCGTCATCGCGCTTTAGATTATTGTTTCAGCATGATCGTTTCGGAAAACCGCTGCGCACTTTTCCGAATCATGCTTTCGTCCGCACGCCTTCGGAACGCCAGAATGCGTCCCATTTTGGTGCAGATCGAGCCCCAACTCAGCCTTAATCAAACCCGCGTAATAAGCCCAGCCGCGCCGGCAGTGGGACACATTTGCCGGCCGCGTCGAGCTGGAGGATGGACCCTTGTCAGAAATCGACCCGACCGACCACGCGCTGGCGACCATCGCCAGCATCCTGGAGCACCCCGAGCCCGTCCTCGTCGTCCGTGACACCGCGACCGAGGGCGAGAACGAGATCGAGACAACCGTCGTCGATGAGCACCCGGTTGCCGAGGAGCATCCCGTGGTCGACGAACAGCCGCTGGTGCCGGAGCCGGCCGATGCCGACGGTTACAGCAAGGTCGGCCCCGGGCCGATGGTGGCGATCCGCCTCAAATGGACGGTCCATTGCGGCGACGACGGCCAGTACTACGTGCACGAGACCATCGGCGACCAATCCACGCCCGTGATCAGCGGTCCAATGGCGAGCGAAGCCGCGGTGCATCTCGTCGACGAGCGCGCGGACGAGGCCCATCGGCGCTTCGAGGAGCTGCGCAGCGAGATCGCCGGCCGCAGCTCGCTCGCCGAATTCGAGCGCAAGGGCGAAGCCTAGCCCGCCGTCGGGCCGCATATCTCGTACGCCTCTCCCCGTTGGGGAGAGGCGAACATCGAGCCCCCGCAACTATTTCCGTCCGAGATAATCCTTCTTCACGAGCTCGACGCCTGCGTGCCGCAGCAGGTCGTAGGCCGTCGTCACGTGAAAGAAGAATTGCGGGACGCTGAAGGTCAGCAGCAGCGTCCGCCCGGTGAAGGGCAGCTCGGTGCCGTTCTTCAGCCTGAAGAAGACGTTGCGGTCCGCCGCCGCATCGATCTCGCCGCGCGGCAGGCTCTCGATGAATTCGATCGATGTCGCGATGCGGGCCTGAAGCCCGGCCATGTCGTGCTCCAGCACCGGCAGCGCTACCGGCTCGCGCTCGGCCAGCAAGGCCGGGGCGACCACCGCGTGACGGCAGGCCTCGCCGACCTGCTGTGCCAGGTCGTACATGTTCGGTGACAGGCGCATGCCGAGCAGAATGGCGGGATTGAACTTGCGGGCCTCGGCATGAGCCGAGCCCTTGTCGAGCAGTCCGGACAGATTGCGCAGGTATGGCACGAACAGGCCAACCGAGGCCTCGTACATTGAGATCGGCACGACCGGGCTTCTCCTTCCAATTCCATCTCGCCAGCGGCGGGCATCTGGTTTAAATCCGCACCTGACGGGCTGCACAATGACAGCTTACACAGGGGTGGCAAAGACATGTTCGTTCGAATCCTGGCGGCCTTGGCGGTGGCGTTGCTGGCGAACTTCTCGGCGCATGCGCAGCAAGCTGCGCCCTCGCGCCTCGACGAGATCATCAAGCGCGGCACTTTGCGCGTCGGCATGACCGGCGACTACAAGCCCTTCACCTACCTCGACAAGACCACGCAGCAGTTCAGCGGCTTCGACGTCGACATGGCCGAGGCGCTCGGCAAGGCGCTCGGCGTCAAGGTCGAATTCGTGCCGACGGCCTGGCCGAAGCTGATGAAGGACTTCGAGGCCGACCAGTTCGACATCGCGATGGGCGGCGTCTCGGTCACGCTCGACCGGCAGAAGAAGGGCGTCTTCTCGATGCCGATCATGCGCGAGGGCAAGACGCCGATCGCGCGCTGCGCCGACGTCGGCAAATACCAGACCATCGCCGACATCGACAAGAAGGGCACCCGCGTGATCGTCAATCCCGGCGGCACCAACGAGCGCTTCGCGCGCGCCAACGTCAAGGACGCCGAGATCAACGTCTTCCCCGACAACACCGTGATCTTCGACGAGATCGCCAAGGGCAATGCCGATCTGATGATGACGGATGCCTCCGAGACGCGCTACCAGCAGAAGCAGCATCCCGGCGTGCTCTGCGCGGTGCACCCCGAAAAGCCATTCGACTTCTCCGAGAAGGCCTACTGGCTCCAGCGCGACATGGCGCTGAAGGCCTTTGTCGACCAGTGGCTGCACATCTCGATGGAGGACGGCAGCTACAGGAAGATCTACGCCGCGTGGTTCGACTAGCGGCTCGACCGGCGACCGACCTTGTCCGTCACTCCAGATGCTTGCGAAAGAAGCTCACGGCTGCGTCGTTGAACGTGTCGTGAAACGCTTTCCTGTCGAACCCAGGCGGATCAGTGCACAGGATCGGCGCGGCTTCGGCCAGCTTGGGTGGACATGGCGCAAGAAAGGAGAAGTGCGACGAGTTCGGCACGATCCGGAAGTCGGGGCGCGCGGGAAGCATTTGTTCCAGCGCATCGACTGAAGCGGGCACGACGCCGTCACCGCCCAGCGCCGAACGCCATAAGACAATCGGGATCGTCACATTGGCGAGGCGCTCCCGGTTGAAGAGGCCTTCATAAAGGGGCGGATCCGCCAGCACAGCCGCTCTGATGCGGGGGTCGTGCACGGCCGCTTCAGTTGGGACAAGGCCATCGCGAATGGCTTGGCATTTCGGCGTTGTCGCGCCCTCTCTCTCGCAGAGCGGAGCAAGCGCGCCGAAATCGGGGTTGCCGCCGATCACGACGAGGCCGGTATAGGCGCCGCGCGAGAATCCGAACAGGCCGATCCGCTTGGGGTCGAGAACCGCAGCGTCCGTCCAGGCGCCGAGCATGAAATCGGCAAGCCGCTTCATGTCGGCGGGACGCTCGACCAGCACGGAGAACTCATCGGTCCGGCTGCTGTCCCTGGCGGTATCGCCCGGGTGGTTGATCGCCGCCACCACGAAGCTGGCATCGGCCAGCGCGATCGCTGTATCGACGTGGCCGAGATACGAGCCGCGCCGGCCGTGCGAGACGACGATCAGCGGCAGTCGATTGCCCGCGACCGGACAATCCTTGACGCCCGGCAGCACAACACCGCCGGCCAGCGTGACCTCCGAAGGCGGGGCCGCGCAAGGTGTCCACACCAAGCCTTTGAGCGCGGGCCCGCTGGCGTCCGCGGGCACCTCGAGAAAGCGGAGCCCGGCCGCTTGCACCGCAGTCGCGACCAGACAACAGGCCGCTGTGAGCATCATCAGGCAAGATCGTCGCAGCATGATCAGCGTCTCCGTCAGCGTGCGCCATCGAACACATTCAATCAGCACGGATCGTCCAGGCAAGCCCCTCGCGCCGCCGCACGGCCAAAGCCGCCCAACTGTGGACCGACTTCGGCGCTATTGAACCGGAACCGGAGGGAGGGCGACTCATACGGTGAACGTGATCTAGATCACGTTTTGCGATCGGACCGAGGCGTAGACGTCGGTGCGGGGACCACCTGTTCAGGAGATGGAAATGAGGAAGCTGTTGGCCACGGCCGCGTTCCTTTTGTTGGCGAGCACCGCCGCTCAGGCGCAGTACACCTTCGAATATGGCGGGCGCACCATCCGCATCGATCCGGACCGCGGCACGGTGCAGATTCCCGGCGTCTACGACAACACAGGCCAGGGCAAGGCGAAGAAGGCCAAGAACGACGCCAAGGGGGCCCCGAAAGCGGACCCCCATGCGCCGCAACAAGCGCCGCAACAAGCCAAGGCTGATCCGCAGCAACCGGCCAGTCCCGCGCCGGCACCCGCACCTGTCGCCGCGCCTCCGGCGGCCGAGCAGGCCCCTGTACAGGCTCCCGTGGCCGCGGCGCCTCCTGCCCCGCCGGCGCCTCCGGCTCCCACCGCAAACAATGCTCCGGCCGAAAACGCACTCGTGCCGCCGCCTCAGCTGGCCCCAGCTGCCGCCCCGACGGTGGCCGCGGCACCACCCGCGCCGCCTCCGCCGCCTGCCCCGACAGTGGCTGTGGCACCGCCCGCGCCCCCAGCGCCGCCTCCCGCGCCGGTTCAATCCGCGGCCGTCACCCCCGCCCCCGCAGCGGCGCCCACGCGCGATCTCAACTCACCGCTCGGTATCTGGCTCACCGAGGAGAAGGAAGGCAAAGTCCGCATCGAGCAATGCGGCAACAATCTCTGCGGCTATTCGGTCGACACCAAGTCGAACCAGAACGGCGAGCAGGTCTTGATCAACATGAAGCCCGGCAAGGACCAGAAATGGTCCGGCCGCATCCTCGATCCCAACACCGGCTCGACCTACGATTCCACCATCGCGCTGAAGGGCACGGACCGCCTGCGCGTGCAGGGCTGCGCCTTCGGCGGCATGTTCTGCGGCGGCCAGACCTGGACGCGGGTGAACTAGAGCTAGGTCGGCGAGAGCTGGCGCTTGCGCGTGCCAGCGATCGGCTCGCGGAAGGTGCCGACCTGGGAGAGGGCTTCGACGAAGATCGGCTCCCAGGCCCTGATGTGGTGCCGAAGAAGATTCGTGAGAGCTTCTTCCTTGCCTGCGCTCGCCAGCTCGATGATCCGGAAGTGTTCGGGTGCGGACTCGTTCTGACGAGCGAGGCCCGCGCGCGAATTGATCCCGTAGAGCCGCATCTGGTCGCGCAATCCCATCACCATCTCGGTCAGACGGGGATTTTCGGCCGCGTCCGTCAGCAATCGATGGAAGGTTCGATCCGCCTCGATATAGAGCCCGATATCCTCGGTCTTGACCGCGCGCGCGATGGCTTCAGCCCAAGGATAAAGCGCACTCAGATCCTTGTCCGGCTTGCGCGCGACCAATGACGCGGCATGGAGCTCGAGAACGTCGCGCAGATCGAACAGATTGCGAAGCTCCATCAAGGTGGGCTCGACAACCCTGAAGCCGCGATTGCGGACCGGTTCGATCAGTCCGCTCCGCGACAGCTCCAGCAGCGCTTCCCGCACAGGCGTCGTCGACACACCGAGGCTCGCGGCCAAGGTCGGCACCGAGTACATCGTGCCCGGCATGCTCTGACCAGAAATAATCTCTGCACGCACCTGCTGCACGACCTGCTCGCGCAGATTCTGGTCCATGTCGCCTCCGACTCGCCGCTTGCCGCCCGATCTATCAGCACCGCCCAAAGAATGCACTTGACAGGAAGGTGTCATCGTCGAAGCATGTAGCGCGTTACTGTAATGCACTACCATTGGGCTGTCTATGGCGGAACGCTATCCCGGCTATTGCACTCTTTGCCGTTCGCGGTGCGGTTCGATGACCGTGGTCGAGAACGGCCGCATGGTCGCCGTGGAGAACCTGCCGGGGCATCCGACCGGCGGAGCCCTGTGTTCGAAAGGCCGCGCTGCGCCCGAAATGGTGCATAGCCCGCGCCGCCTGACCCACCCTCTCCGCCGCACCGCGCCGCGCGATGCCGCAGACCCGGGTTGGGTTGAGATTTCATGGGACGAAGCCCTCGACGAGATTGCCGGGAAGCTCGGCCAGATCCGCGGCACGTCGGGAGCGGAAGCGGTCGCCTTCGCCGTCACGACGCCGAGCGGCACCCCCATGGTCGACAGCTTCGAATGGGTCGAGCGGTTCATCAGATGCTTCGGCAGCCCTAACCTGATCTACGCAGTCGAGGTCTGCGGCTGGCACAAGGATTTTGCCCACGCCTTGACGTTCGGTCGCGGGATCGGCTTTCCGGATTATGACAGGGCCGAAACCATCGTGCTCTGGGGACACAATCCGGCGCGGACATGGCTTGCGCAGGCAACCCGCGTCGCAGACGCGCGTCGTCGAGGGGCACGCGTGGCCGTGGTCGACCCCAAGCCCAACGGATCGGGACAGCAGGCCGACCTATGGCTGCGCATTCGTCCGGGGGCCGACGGCGCTCTCGCAATGGCGGCGATCCGGCATCTCATTTCGACAAACTCGTTGGATGCGGCCTTCGTGACGCGCTGGACGAACGCGCCATTCCTGGTCAACACGCATTCTGGCGGCTTGGTGCGGGCCAGCGATCTGTGGCCGGATCAACCGCCGGAAGCCTTCGTTACCCTGGATCGATACGGTCAAGCGCGTGCCCACGACCCGCGTGTCGAGCTCCTTGATCCCGAGAACTGCCGGCTGGACGCCAAAGCCACGCTCGATGGCCTGGACGGATATGCGATCCCTGCGGCGACCGCATTTTCCCTGCTCGCCGCGGAGGCCGCGTCGTACACGATCTCTCGCG
The DNA here is from genome assembly GCF_054049735.1 of Bradyrhizobium sp. P5_C12. NCBI lineage: Bacteria > Pseudomonadati > Pseudomonadota > Alphaproteobacteria > Hyphomicrobiales > Nitrobacteraceae > Bradyrhizobium > Bradyrhizobium sp. P5_C12. The sequence continues at coordinate 179,839 of NZ_JBFULU010000007.1, read as the reverse complement.
TCGCCGAGACCACCTGGCTCGACGAATCCAAGGTCGCAGCGTTTTGCGCGCTGTTCGAGAACAGTCCGAAGCTCGCCTATCACTCCTGGACGGGCGTCGGTCAGCACACGAACGCGACCGCCACGGAGCGTGCCATCGCAACTCTCTACGCTCTCACCGGTGCGTGCGACAGGCCGGGCGGGAATGTCTGGCAGGTCCCGCCGCCGACACGTTCGGTGAACGACTACAGCCTGTTGCCGGCGGAGCAAAAAGCGAAAGCTCTCGGCCTAGACGAACTGCCGCTCGGACCGCCGAGCCGCGGATGGATCACGGCGCGGGACTTCAGCCGCGCGGTGCTCAGAGGGGAGCCCTATCGCGTCCGCACGCTGATGAGTTTCGGCACGAACTTCGTGGTGTCGCAGGGACATTCCTCGCGCAATCGCGAGGCGCTGCGTGCGCTCGATTTCCACGTGCATGTCGACATGTTCATGAACCCGACGTCCGAGAATGCCGACATCGTGCTCCCGGCCAGCATGCCCTGGGAAAGAGATGCACTGAAGATCGGCTTCGAGATCACGCAGGAGGCCGTCGAAACGATCCAGTTCCGGCCGCAGATGCTGGCTCGGCTCGGCGAATGCAAGGCGGACTACGAGATCGTCGCGGAATTGGCGCTGCGATTGGGGATGGCGGAGGAATTCTTCGGCGGCGACATCCGCGCCGGCTGGAATCATCAATTGGCTCCTCTCGGCATAACCGTCGAGCAATTGCGCCACCATCCCGAGGGCAAGCGCTTTCCGCAGCCGTTCCGTCATGAAAAATACGCTGAGGGAAGCAGCGATGGAACGATCGCGGGATTCGCGACGCCAACGCGGCGCGTGGAGATCTATTCCGAGCTGATGCTTGGTCATGGCTATCCGCCGTTGGCGAACCATGTCGAGCCGGCCGACGGTCCGATGACCGCGCGCGAGTATTTTCCGCTGGTGCTGACCACGGCGAAGAGCGGCTGGTTCGTCCACAGTGCGCATCGGCACGTGGCGTCGCTGCGCAAGAAATCGCCGGATCCGGCCGTGGAGATCAGCAAGACCCTCGCCGCACAGCGCCGGCTCGAAGACGGCGATTGGGCGATCGTTCAGACCCCTTACGGCCAGGTCCGCCTCCGAGTCCGCCTGAACGAATTTCTCGACGACCGTGTCGTCCTGGCCGAGTTCGGCTGGTGGGAGGATTGTCCGCCGCTGGGACGGAACACCACGCCGCCGTCAGGCTTCGCGACCTCGAACATGAACGACGCCCTGAGCGACGCGTCGCGCGATCCGGTCAGCGGCTCGGTGCCTCTGCGCGCCACGATCTGCGACATTCGTCGCGACCAGGCTGCGAACCGCGGACGCTGGACGGGGCGGCGCGTCTTCTCGGTCGCAGGGATTCGCCGCGAGGCCGACGACGTCGTCGCGATCGATCTCGCTCCGCAGGACGACGATGCGCTGCCTTCGTATCGGCCGGGACAGCATGTCCTGCTGAGCCTGCCGGGCGTGGACATCGCTCGTGCCTACTCCTTGATCGGAACAGCTGCCGAGAACATGCTTTCCATCGCCGTCAAGAAGCAGCCATCCAACGCCGGGGATTCGGCGGGCGGCTGCCTTCATCTTTCGGAACATGTCCATCGCCTCGCGATTGGCGACGAGGTCCACCTCCAGGCCCCCGGCGGGATATTCAACCCGCCTCTGCAGGGCAATCGGCCTCTCGTCTTTCTCGCCGCCGGCATCGGCATCACGCCGTTCATGAGTCACCTGGAGGCGCTGCCGGCCCTTGCCCCGGCCGAGCGGGTCACCGAAATTCTGATGCTCCACGCTTGCCGCAACGGACGTGAACATCCTTTCGCAACGCGACTCCGGGAGCTCGAGACGCAGCTGCCGGAACTCAAGCTCGTGACGGCATTCACGGCACCGCAACCTGCCGACCGGTTGCATGAGGATTACGACTACGCCGGCCGGCTAGACTTGTCCGCGATCGATCCGCTGCTTTCCCGCAATCCCCTCGCCTATGTCTGCGGATCGCCGGACTTCACGTCCTCGATGACGGCGCGGCTCGTCGAGCGCGGCATTCCCCGGTTCGACATCTTTGCGGAAGCCTTCGCATCGCCGCCGGAAGTCCCATCCATGCTGAAACCCCAGACGGTTCATCTCGCCGGCAGCGGCAAGAGCTTCCTCTGGTCGCCCGAACTGGGCACGCTTCTCGATGCGGCGCATGCGGCGGGAGTGCAGCTTCCCAGCGGCTGCCGCGTCGGCCAGTGCGAAAGCTGCGCCATGCGCATTGTCGACGGCCGCGTGGCACGGCTCGGCGGCGACGACGGTTCGGCCGAACATTGCCTCACATGCCAGGCGGTACCGCTCACCGAGCTCACGCTCGCACTCTGACCGCTCGCCACGACTTTCGACCACGATCACTGCCAAAAAGGGGGCTGATAATGACGACTGTTTCCGGAGATTCTCTCACGGAGAACGCACCGACCGAGGCCAATCTGCTGGCGAGGTTCGCACAACGCCTCGTCATCTTCTCCGAGCGCTGGTTTCCGGATGCATATGTCTTCGTCCTCATCGCGGTGATTGCGATCGCGATCGGCACCATCGCGCATGGCGGCTCCCCGCTCGCGGTCAGCCGCGCTTTTGGAGACGGCTTCTGGAACCTCATTCCGTTCACGATGCAGATGGCTCTGGTTGCGATCGGAGGCTACGTGGTCGCCATGTCGCCGCCGGTCGCGGCAGCACTGCGGCGGTTGGCAGCGATACCGTCCACCGGACGCGGTGCGGTGGTATTTGTCGGGGTCCTGAGCATTCTGCTGTCGCTGGTCAACTGGGGGCTAAGCCTCATCTTCTCCGGTCTGCTGGTGCGCGAAATCGCCCGACGCAGGGACATCAAGCTCGACTATCGCGCGGCCGGCGCGGCCGGCTATCTCGGTCTCGGCTGCGGCTTCACGCTCGGTATCACCTCGTCGGCCGCGCAGCTTCAGGCCAACGCCGCCAGCATTCCAAGCTCGCTGCTGCCCATCACCGGAATCATCGGGTTTTCCGAGACGATCCTGACCTGGCAAAATCTGCTGACCACCGTCCTGGTGACAGTCCTCTCCGCCGTCATCTGCTACCTGACCGCGCCGAACACCGCGCAGACCAAGACCGCGGAGGACCTCGGAGTGTCGCTGGAGGACGACACGATCAAGCCCAAGGCCCCCACCCGGCCCGGCGACTTCCTCGAATTCAGCCCGATCCTGACGATCCTGATTGTCGTCCTCGCCCTTGGCTGGCTGTGGCAGACCTTCCAGTCGGGCAATCCGCTGATCACGCTGTCAGGTCTGAATACCTACAACTTCGTGTTCCTGATCCTCGGCATCCTGCTGCACTGGCGCCCCCGGGGTCTTCTCGAGGCCTTCTCCAAGGCGATGCCGAGCGTGTCGGGCGTGCTCCTGCAGTTTCCGTTCTACGCGGGTATCGCCCAGATGCTCACCAAGGTGCCGAACGCCAAAGGCGTGACGCTGTCGGACACGATTGCACACTGGTTCGTCGATGCTTCCGCCAGCACGACCGCCTTCTCCTTTCTGGTCGGCATCTATTCTGCGGTCCTGGGATTCTTCATTCCATCGGCAGGCGGCAAATGGATCATCGAAGCTCCCTACATCATGAAGGCTGCGAACGCCGTCGGGGCACATCTTGGATGGACCGTCATGGTCTACAACATCGCTGAAACGCTGCCGAACTTCATCAATCCATTCTGGATGCTGCCGCTGCTGGGCATCCTCGGGCTGAAATCCAAGGATCTGATCGGCTACACGTCGGTCCAGTTTTTCGTGCATTTCCCGATCGTCATGATCGTCGCAGCGATCCTGATGTCGACCTTCACCTATCATCCTCCGGTCCTCCCCTGAGAAAGCCGGCCCGGCAGCGGGATTTCGTGCGAATCTCGCTGCCGGAGAACGGCATTTCCGCGCCAACCGCCCTGCCCGCCGGCAGGCGCCCGCAGCCGCGACGGTGCGCCACCTCACAGAACCTCTGGGAGGCGTGACTGCCCTCACATCGCCCGCCCCACGCCCATGCCACGATGCCTGCAGGTTCACTCACAGGGGCGTGTCATGCACGGCTTTCGCAAGTGTCTTTTCGCCATCATCGTCGCCATCGCATGGCCGGCAGCGCAGGCGAGCGCCAGCACGTTCGACGGCGCATGGAATGTTCGTATCGCATCGTCGAGCGAGACCTGCGGCAACGGCGCAACCGTCTCGATCGGAATCAACAATGGCCAGATCGCGTCGAGCAGCGCCGCAGTGACGGCGTCAGGCCGGGTGGCCGATGCCGGCAGCATCAACGTCACCTTGAGCGCCGGCATCAAGCGCGCGGTCGGCTTTGGCCGGCTCAGCGGCACCTCGGGCTCCGGCACCTGGCGCGGCCCCCTGTGCACGGGAACGTGGACAGCGGAGAAACTCTAGAGGCCAGTGCGGTTCCAACGATGGGGGCCGACGTCACTTTCGTCCGTCACCAGACCACCCGGAAGCCACCGGTGCCCTTGTAACCGTAGTTTCCGGCGGCCGCCTGAAGACTCGCGCGGTAGGTCGTCTCGCCGAACACCGTGTAGCGTCCGTTTGCCCAGCTATAGCTGCCGCCGCCGCCGATGCTTCCCCACATCCGGTCGTTGGCGCTGGCGAAGCCGGTGCCGGCCACATCGATTCTGCTGCCGTCGAGAAACTCGTAATGAAGATTGCCGATCGCATAGACATCGGAGCGGACGATTCCCGAACCGTCGGTCCACGTCCTCTGGTGATCGACTGACAATCCGACGCGGCCGAGCAGGCTGTCGGCCTTGCTCAGGGAGACGAGCGCGCCAAAGCGATCGGTAAAGGCGTCGAAGTCGACCTTCGAATAGGAGAGTTGCGCCTGCGGCGTCAGCCAGAAACCATTGCCAACTGCGATGCGCCGGCCGCCCTCCGCACTGAAGGTGTAGCCGAAACCTTCATTGCCATGGGCCAAGCTGCCGGCCAGATCCGACGACAGGTCGCTGTGATAGAACATGGTCTGCGCCTGGCCGTCGACATAGAAGCCATCGTGTCCATACCAGGTGGCGGTCGCTCCGACGCCCGTTCCCTCGACGCGTATGCGCCCGTTGCCGAAGAACGAGCTGACATCGGCGTTGGTCAGGCCATGTTGCGCGGTCAGGCCGACGATCAATCGGCCACGACTGTTGTCGAGCGCAATGCCGTCGAGGCCGGTCTGTGCCTTTGCCTCGTCAGCCTTATAGGTGGAGCTTGTAGTGTTCGTGGGCTGCAACGCAAGTTGACCGCCCTCGATGCGGCCCCAGAACGCCGATTGCGTCCACGAAACATCCGCAGCCGGCGCGGTGGGTACGCCGGCACGCGCCATCGCTTCGCTGCCTGACCAATAGCGGCTTCCGACGCGCTGGCGCAGGCTCGGCGCCTGGTTCATCCCGAGCAAGACCTGTCCATAGTTCTCATAGAGGGGAACGCCGGGCTGGTAGAGTGGTCCCGTCGGCGCCGTGGCCGGGGGATTGATGAGACTGGAGCGCAGATACCAGTCGCCATCGGTCGGCGAGCTGATTCCGTTCTTTTGCAGCGTATAGGCGTAGGCGCCGCCGACGACGGCCTGCTGGCCGCTAATGACGTAGTTGCCCAGCAATGCAAAGGTGCCGTTCGAAGCACCAGTGACATCGATCACCTTGATGCCTCCGACAGTCTGGGCGCCCGAGCCGCCGACATTGGTGATCTGCAGCGTCGATGCGCCCGACGTGCTTCCCTGCACCGCCATGCGATCCGTCACCGAGCCGTCACCGCCAAGCGCGGTGCTGAGCGCAAGCGTGCCGCCGCTGCCGACATAATTGCCTGACACCGCGAGCGTGGCGCCCGGGACGCCGCCGGTCCGCACCGTACCGGCATTGTCCAGCGAGGCCATGGTCTGATTGAAGCCGTTCAGGTCGAAGGTTCCGCCCGCAGTTGCGACATAGGCGGACGTGGCGCTGAAGGCGCCCGCGGCGCCGGCACGGAGCGTGCCGCCCGTTACCTGGGTCGCGCCGCCATAGGTGTTGCTTCCCGACAGCGTCTGCGTGCCGCCCGTCATCGTCAGCCCGCCGGTGCCGTTGATGGCTCCGGCGAACGTATCGTTCGCATTGGTGATGATGAGGTCCTTTGCGCCGATATTGACGGTGCCGGTTCCTGCGAGACTCTGAATATGCGAGCCGGCGCCGGTGATTGCTGAAATGTCGAACGTTGCGTTCGCGACCACCCGGCGTGAGCTCGCGAGGGCATTGTCAGCAGAGGTTGCCGGGCCCGCCAGCGCAAGCGTGCCCTGCTGGATCACCGTTTCGCCGGTATACGTACTGCCGCCGCTCAGCGTGAAGGTCCCGGCGCCGATCTTGGTCAATCCACCGATGCCGCTGAAGGCAATCGTTTTGACGTTGAACCCATTGGTATCGAACGTCAGTCCGCCAGCGGCAATATTGATCTGGTTGACGCTTCCATTGAAAAAAGAGGCGGTATTGGCCAATGCCCGGACAATGGCGTTATCAAAGTTCATCTGYCGCGTCCCGGTGCCGACGGTTATGCCCGTCGTCTGCAGGATGCCGCCGCTGCTGATGTTGAGCGTGCCGGAGCTCCCGACGCTGTTCCCCAGTCTGAGGCCGTTTTGCGCGATGACGGCACCGCCGTTCTCGACGTTGAGCGTGCCGTTGCCGGCGAAACCAACGACCAGCTGGGCGCCGGACAGGATCCACTGCGATCCGGCTCCGGTGACCGTCACGATCCCGGTGCCTCCCTGGGCAACTCGAAGGAACACGCCGTCGCTGCTTGTGAGCTTACTCCCGTCCCGAATTGTCAGATTGCCGAATGATCCAACACCAGAGCCAACAGAAATGCCGCCGGTCGCGGCGGTCGCCCCACCGCTGAGGACGGTCGGGTTGGGGGATGTGACATTGATATTGGCCGTAACGCCGGCGACAGGCAGCGTTCCGGTTGACCAGTTGGTGGCAGTCATCCAGTCGGAGCTTGTGGCTCCGGTCCACGTTTGCGCCGCCGCGGATCGCGGCAGCAGCGCCGATAGCATGGCCACCGAGACACTCGCCAGCAGCAGACGACGGAATTGAGCGCCTCTGCGAGAGAGTAGTGAACGCGATTGGCTCAACTGCCGCTTGTCATCGATCGGTCGTGAAATCGCTGCTGCCCCGATGCATTGGCGCATGGCGCTCACTTCCTTGTTTTTGGTCTTGTTGCCGCAGCCTCGATCGGCAGCTTGCAGTCTCGACAATGTTCAACGACAGCGGAATGCTGCTGATCGTTACGATATGTGACTCACTGTAAACCGGTCAACAATGTGCTTGCTGCGCGAGGTCGAACCGGGAGAACCGTGCTCGCGATGCAACGTGCACGCGCCGGAGTTAACGGGCCGGTAACCAGCACGCGTCCCGTCGTCGTCGACCTCGCTCGCACGCCTGCTTGCAAAAGCAATGTATTCGGTGACAAGCGTCGCTATCGTGCCGTCTCACCGTAAGCCGCGTGTCGGCAATGCTTGACCGAAACTCCCCCGGCCGTTGGACGAGCTGCAAAAAAACTGGCCTCAAACGACAACGCACCGCCGAGGCGGTGCGTTGCGCGTCCTGGATATGCGCCGTCAACCTAGCCGACCGGCATCGAATACTCCGCGTCCGTCACCGGCTCCAGCCACGTCGAGTACACGCCGTCGAGCGCTTCCTGCATGGCGATGTGGGTCATGCCGTTGGTCGGCGTAGCGCCGTGCCAGTGCAGCTCGCCCGGCGGAATCCAGACGGTATCGCCGGGACGGATCTCCCTGACAGGCCCGCCCTTGGACTGGACGCGGCCGACGCCGGAGATGACGTACAGCGTCTGCCCGAGCGGATGGTGATGCCWGTTGGTGCGCGCACCCGGCTCGAATGAGACGCGCGAGCAGTTCAGCCGCGCCGGCGCGGGCGTCATGATGACAGGGTCCTGCCAGACCGTGCCGGTGAAGTTTTCCTTGGGCGCGCGGCGGGTCGGCCGCGTGCCTGCGACAGTGATCTCCATGGGGTACCTCGCTTGTTGTCTCGTTACTTCTTGCTTGCCGCGTAACGCGCCTTGGTCTCGGCGTTCATGGGATAGAGGCCCGGCAGCACCGCGCCGTTGTTCACCTCGTTGACGATCCAGGCTTCCATCCGTTCCTGCTCGACGCCTTCGTTGAGCACGTGGTCGAGCATCGCCTGCGGGATCAGCACGCAGCCATCCTGGTCGGCGACCACGATGTCGTTCGGGAACACCGCGACGCCGCCGCAGCCGATCGGCTCGCCCCAGCCGACGAAGGTGAGGCCCGCCACCGAGGGCGGCGCCGCATAGCCGTCGCACCACACCGGCAGATTGGTGCCGAGCACGCCCTCGACGTCACGCACCACGCCGTCGGTGACGAGCGCGGTGACGCCGCGCTTCATCATGCGCGCGCAAAGGATGTCGCCGAAGATGCCGGCGTCGGTGATCCCCATGGCGTCGACCACGGCGATGCAGCCGTCCGGCATCGCCTCGATCGCGGTGCGGGTCGAGATCGGCGACGACCAGGATTCCGGCGTCGCGAGGTCCTCGCGCGCGGGCACGAAGCGCAGCGTGAAGGCCGGTCCCACCAGACGCGGCAGGCCTGGGCGCAGCGGGCGCGCGCCGCGCATCCAGACATTGCGCAGGCCCTTCTTCAGCAGGACCGTGGTGATGGTGGCAGTGGTGATGCCGGCGAGGGTCTTGCGGGCTTCGGGGGACAGCGACATGGAAACAGACGAGCTCCGGATGGGCGGGAAAGGAACGCGCGCATCTTGCGAGCCCGGCGCTTTGCGTCAAGGGCCAAGAACGCAGGTCCGCCGGGCGGTTATGCGACGCGATAACAAGGCTTTATCGCTTCCCCCAGCATTAATTTATTGGACTTGCGAGCGCATTTACGCGAAGCAGGACCCAGCGGAACTCAAGGCTGAGCCCGCGCTTTTCCGACAAGCCCGATTTCGACAGCGCTTTGACAGTTCAATGGCCGCGACGCTTCCCCCGCCCCGCCTTCTGCCCAGTGGCGACAGCGCCGTCACGGTCGAGTTCAGCCGCACCATCGACGACGATGCGAACCAGCGCGTGCTGGCGCTCGACAAGGCGCTTGCCGCAAGCCCCATTGACGGCATCACCGAGTCCGTTCCGACCTATCGCTCGCTGCTGGTGCATTACGATCCCGGCAGGATCGGCTTCGACCCGCTCGGCGAAAAGCTGCTGGCGCTCGCCAGCCAACCGCTGCCGCCGGCCACCAAGGCGCGCCGCTGGCGTATTCCCGTCGCCTATGGCGGCGAGCACGGCATCGACCTCGAGGATGTCGCGAAAGCGCTGAACACCACGCCCGACGACATCGTCGCCCGCCATACCGCCGGCGATTATCGCGTCGCCATGATCGGCTTCACGCCGGGCTGGTCCTATCTCAGCGGCCTGGACAAATCCCTGCACATGTCGCGGCGGCAGAATCCGCGGCTGCTGACGCCGGCCGGCACGATCTCGATCGGGGGCATCCAGGCCGGAATCCAGTGCCTGGCTGCGCCGAGCGGCTGGCACCTGCTCGGCCGCACGCCGGTGCGGACCTATCAGCTCCACCGGAATCCGACCTTCCTCACCGAACCCGGTGATCGCGTGACGTTTTTTGCCATCGACCACAAGGCCTTCGAAGAGCAGGATCGCGCCGCCGAGGCCGGCGCGATCATCGCCGAGCAGGTGGTCGCATGAGCCGGCTCGTCGTCGCCAGCATCGGGCCTGCAAGCTCCGTCCAGGACGGCGGGCGGCACGGTGCGCAGCGCTACGGCTTGACGGTCAGCGGGGCGATGGACCGGCTGTCGCTCGCGGCGGCGAACACGCTCGTCGGCAACGAGCCGTTCGCAGCCAGCGTCGAGATCGGTCCGTTCGGCGCCACCTTCACCGCCCGCGACGGTGCCGTGCGCGTGGCGATTGCCGGCGCGCCGCGCAATGCCGACGTCGCGGGGCGACCGGTCGCCATGGACACATCGGTGACGCTGAAGGACGGCGAGACGCTGACGCTGGGCTTCGCCCGCGGCGGCGCCTTCACCTATCTCGCGATCGAAGGCGGGATCAAGGGCGAACCGGTGTTCGGCAGCCTCGCGGTCAATGCGCGCGCCGGTCTCGGCAGTCCCTACCCGCGCCCGCTCCAGGCCGGCGACGAGTTCACTGTCGATGCCGCGAGCGGCGCGCCGGAACTGCGGATCGAATTGCCGAAGCCCCCGAGCGGTCCGATCCGGGTCGTGCTGGGTCCGCAGGACGATGAGTTCGACGACGCCAACAAGGCGCTGTTCCTCGACAGCGAGTGGAAGATCTCGGCGACCTCCGACCGCATGGGCTACCGGCTCGAAGGCCCCGCAATCAAGCATCTGCACGGCCACAACATCGTCTCCGACGGCACCGTCAACGGCAGCATCCAGGTGCCCGGCAACGGCGCGCCGATCGCCTTGATGATGGACCGCGGCACCTCCGGCGGCTATCCGAAGATCGCGACCGTGATCACGGCCGATGTCGGCCGCCTCGCGCAGACCTCGGCGGGAACCGCGTTCCGCTTCAAGGCCGTCAGCATGGCGGAGGCGCAGGACGAGGCGCGCAAGTTTGCACAGCTGATCCGGAACCTGCCCGATCGCTTACGCTCCTCCGACACCGTCGCGCTCAACATCGAGGCGCTCAGCGATGCTAACGTTGCGGGCTATGCGGTGAGCGCCGTCGATGCCGGGACATGGCAGGTCGTGGCGGAGCCATAAGCGGCAAGAAACTAGAGGCGGAGAGCACCCATGAAGACCATCGATCTCAATTGCGACCTCGGCGAAGGTTTCGGCGCGTGGGAGATGGGCAACGACGCCGCGATGATCGAGCTGGCAAGCTCGGTCAACGTCGCCTGCGGCTTCCATGCCGGCGACCCCGACATCATGCGCCGGACGGTCGAGCTGGCGAAAGCGCGCGGCGTCTCGGTCGGCGCGCACCCTGGATATCGCGACCTGCACGGCTTCGGCCGGCACCCGATCGCGGGCCTGAAAGCCTCCGAGATCGAGAACCTCGTCGCCTACCAGATCGGCGCGTTGCAGGCGATCGCGACCGCGGCCGGCCACAAGGTCACGCATGTGAAGGCGCATGGCGCGCTGTCCAATGTCGCCTGCGAAGACGACATGACGGCCAAGGCGATCGCCGCCGGCATCAAGGCGGTCGATCCCAGCCTGATCTTCGTCGTGCTCGCCAATTCGAAGCTGGTGAAGGCCGGCGAAGAAGCCAATCTGCCGATGGTGCACGAGGTGTTCGCCGACCGCGCCTATGAGGACGACGGCAACCTCGTCTCGCGCAAGAAGCCCGGCGCGGTGCTGCACGATGCCAAGGCGATTGCCGATCGCGTGGTGCGCATGGTGCAGGACGGCGCGGTGGTGTCGGTGACCGGCAAGGTGATCAAGATGCGCACGGATACGGTGTGCATCCACGGCGACACGCACGGCGCGGTCGAGATCGCGCGGACCTTGCGTCAGGCCTTGAAGGATGCGGGGATCGACGTGGCGCCGTTCAGGCGCGGGACGTGAGGCAGACTCAGTGCCGTAGGGTGGGTTAGCGTAACCCACCATGCTTCAGCGAATGCGGGACGAAGTTGGTGGGTTACGCCTTCGGCTAACCCACCCTACGAAGCCGTCAGAACGGGTGCACCGAGAGCGTGCCGAACACGATGGCGGCGATGACGGCAAAGGCGCTGTAGAGCCCGATGTGGTGAACACTCGCCCCGGTCCGACGCGAGAGCGAGCGCGCGTAGAAGTGCAGCCTGGCTTCCGCCGATAGTTCGCGCATGGTCGATCTCCAACGCCCCATTTGCGGGATTATGAAGGATCAACCGTAGCGGGTGGCAAGACTGCGGCGGAAATAGCGATAAGGGTTCTCTGAAGGCGCCCGATCGCAGGTGCAAATTCTCCTCACCCGCGGGTTCCGAGAATCTTATTCGTTAAAGTCCGAGCCAGCTGGAACCGACTCGGATGACAATGCGATGACGGTTGAACCAGGCATCAGAACGCCGCCCGACAAAAAAGTCGCAAACAACCCCATGCACAGTAGCCGACGCGATGCCCCGCGCATGCGCCGCGAGGCCGATTTGCCCTGATCTTGGCGCGCCTTAGTACACGTCAGCCTGGAACCGGCCGGTCTTCTTGAGTTCGGCGACAAAACTGACGGCTTCGTCGGTCGAACGCGCGCCGAACTGGGCGACGATGTCGACCAGCGCACGCTCGACGTCCTTGGCCATGCGCTTGGCATCGCCGCAGATGTAGAGATGCGCGCCTTCGGCGAGCCAGGTCCACACCTCGCGGCCGACCTCGCGCATGCGATCCTGCACGTAGAATTTCTTCTCGCCGTCACGCGACCACGCCAGCGACAGCCGGGTCAGGAGGCCCGAGGTCTTCATCGCGTTGAGCTCGTCCTGGTAGAAGAAATCGCAATCGCTGCGCTGGTGCCCGAAGAACAGCCAGTTCTTGCCGGGCGCGCCGGTCGCCTTGCGGTCGAACAGGAAGGCGCGGAACGGCGCGATGCCGGTGCCCGGACCGATCATGATGATCGGCGTCTTCGGATCCGCCGGCAGGCCGAAGCCGTGAGCCTTCTGCACGTAGACCTTGAGCTTCTCGCCATCATTGATGCGCTCGCCTAGGAAGGTCGAGGCGACGCCGATCCGCTGGCGCTTGCCGATGACGTAACGCACGGAATCGACCGTCAGCGACAGCTTTCCGGGCGTCGCATTGTGCGAGGACGAGATCGAGTAAAGCCGCGGCTGGAGCGGCTCGAGCGCCTCGACGAAGGCCTCGGGATGCGGCCGCGTGCCGGAAAACTTCTGGAGCGCCGCCATGACGTCCAGCGTCGCGGCATCGCCATCGGGATCCTCGCCCTGTGCCAGCGCCCGCGCCTTCTCGCGCTGCGCACCGCCGGTGATGAAGGAGATCAGCTCGAACAGCGTGTCGGGCGCCGGCGACAGCGAGACGTCGTCGATCAGCACCTCGCGCAGCGTCTTGCCGTTGACCTTGGTGGTGTGCGAGGCGCCGAGCAGCGCGATGATCTGGTCGACCAGGCCGACGTCGTTGCGCGCGAACACGCCGAAGCTGTCGCCGACGACGTAATCGAGCTTGGCTTCCGAGAGATCGAACTCGATGTGATAGGTTTCCTTCTCCGAGGCGCCCTTGTTGAGCAGGCGACGCGACAGGAATGTCGCTGCCACCGGATTGTCGCGCGAACGGCCGGGTTCGGCGATCGTCACCGTCACCGCTGGCGCCGTCACCGCATCCTGCTTGTCAGGAGCCTTGGCCGCCGGCGCCTTGTCGAGCTCTTCGTGCAGGGCCTTCAGCATCCGCGCGGTTTCCTTGCCGCCGGGGACGCAAAGATTGAGCCGCGCTTCGCTGCGGGTCGCGATCGCTTCCGAATAGTCGTGGCAATTGTAGCCGCACTGGCCGCAATCCTGCTGCGCCATCGCCGCCATCATCTTGCGACGCACGGGACGGCCTTCGGCGAGCTTCATCCGCTCGGCGATCGGCATGGTCTGGTCGTGCCACGGTGCTTCGCCGTCGTCGCCGTCACCGGCTGCGCCTTGCATGACGGCGGCGCCCTGCTCCGCCGACAGCGGCGCCGCTGCATCGGGCGACAGCAGCCCGGCAAAGAAGCCGTTCAGCCAGGAACGCTGCGCATCGGAGAACGGCGCGCTCGCGGGAATGATGTCGAGCTTGGGCGGGGGGCTGATCTGGTTCATGCGGACACCTCTGCATCGGCAAGCTTGCGCAGCGTCTCGCCGTCGTGGCGGCGCGCAAAGGAGAGGAAGGTTTCGTCCGGAGACGAGCGATGGGCGATGTAGGCCTTGAGCAGGCCCTCGACCGTCTTCGGCGCGTCCTCGGCCTTGAGGTCGTGATAGACTTCCTGCCCGACATCGGCGTCGGGACCGAACCCGCCGCCGGTGAAGAGGTGGTAGCCCTCGGCCGTGTCGTCCTCGCTGACCGGCACACGCGCACCGATCAGTCCGATGTCGCTGATGTAGTGCTGCGCGCAGGAATGGTGACAGCCGGTGACGTGGATGTTGACCGGCTTGTCCATCGCGACGCGCGGCTCGCAYCAGTCGCCGATCTCGGCCGCGTGGCGCTTGGTGTTCGAGGCGGCGAAGCGGCAGCCGGCATTGCCGGTGCAGGCAATCAGGCCGGCGCGGATATGCGAGGCCTCGACCGCGAGCCCGATCTGCTTGATCGCGGCAATCGCGAGCTCGACATTCTCGTCGCGCACGCCCGGGATCAGCAGGTTCTGCCAGACGGTCAGGCGGATCTCGCCGTCGCCGAGGTCGCGCGCGACCTTGGCCAGGCCCCGCATCTGGTCGCAGGTGATCTTGCCGAGCGGCAGTGACACGCCGATCCAGTTCAGGCCGTCCTGCTTCTGCTTGTGCACACCGACATGCGCCATGCGGTCCGACGCAGGCCGCGGCGCAAATGCCTCTTCCGGCACGCGCGTGAACGGCGTCTTCAGCCGCTCCTCGACGAGCTTCAGGAAGCCGTCATGGCCCATGGCGTCCAGCACGTATTTCAGCCGCGCCTTGTTGCGGTTGGTGCGGTCGCCATGCTCGATGAACACGCGCACGATGGCGTCGGCAACAGCCGTCGCCTGCTCCGGCTTGACGATGATGCCGGAGTACTTGGCGAAGTCCTTGTGTCCGGTGATGCCGCCAAGGCCAAGGCGAAACCAGACCCCGGGCTCGACGCCGAAACCGTCCTTCACCTCGTACGCCGTGAATGCGATGTCGTTGGTCTCCTCGAGCACGGCGATCCTGCCGGCGCCGTCGAAGGCGACGTTGAACTTGCGCGGCAATCCGTACAGCGAGCGATCATTCAGGATGTGATAGTGCCACTCGCGCGCAAAGGGCCGCGTGTCGATCAGCTCCTGCGGATCGATGCCGGCCGTCGGCGTTCCCGTCACGTTGCGGATGTTGTCGGCGCCGGAGCCGCGCGAGCACAGGCCGAGGTCCTGGATGCCCTCGATCAGCTTCACGGCGTTCTTCGGCGGGATCTCGCGAAGCTGGAGATTGGCGCGGGTGGTGACGTGGCTGAACGGGCCGCACAAATCCTCGGCGAGATCGGCGAGGCCCGACAGCTGCCAGTGCTTCATGATGCCGTTGGGGATGCGCAGGCGGCACATGTAGGAGTCCTGCGCCGGCGCGACATAGAAGATCCCGAAATAGCGCCAGCGGAAGTTGTCCGCAGGGCTGGGCGGCGCGTTGTCGAGCGCCTGCTGGCGCAGGCGCGGATAGGCATCGAAGGGATGCTCGTCGCGCTTGAACTTCTCCTGGTCAGCGAGCTTCTTGCCCGACGCGATGACCTTGTCCTGCGCCTTGATGTGGACGGCATCGGGACCGGTCGGCTCGGCATTGGCCTTGGCGGCGCCGCCGAAGCCGCGGCCGACCCGGCTGATCTGCAGGCCGGTCGTGAAGCCTTCGAGATAGCGCTTCTGGTCGTCGGTAAAGTCGACTGAGACTGTTTCGAGTTTCATGGTCGGTAACGAAGCTCCTGCGGCCACCTGGGTGGTATCGACGGAAAAGTGCACGACCCGCGAGGAGCTCGGCTGGCTCGAGAGCCGGCTCTGCACCCAACGGTCCGATCAGCTTCGTTGCTGCGGGACTCGGCTCAGCAGGCATCTGTGACAGGCTGGCCGCACTGCAACATACAAGTTGCGTGCCAGCTTGGCCGAAATGAAAATGGCTATGATTTCAGTCCATTACGGACGGCCCCGGAAAACCCAGGTCCTGGAACTCTTCCGAAATTCGAGCAGTCGGCTCAAAATTTAGCCGATGATCCCGCGCGCCCAAAAACGATGCAGGCCCGAATCAGGCCCGCCAGCGACCGACCTCGAAGGCCTCAAGATGCCCGCGAATGTTGTCGGGATCGAAGGCCGGCCCGGCGAATGCGCCGAACGCCGCGGGGGCTTCGGCGGGCGGCTGGCGGCCGAGGGCTGCGTCGTAGAGATCGGGCCGGAACACGGCCATGGCCGTCTTGACGCCGTCGGGTGTGAGCGCGGTCTGCCCCCAGCGCACCATCTGCGCATAGAGCCAGGCGGCCTGGACCGGATCGGGCCGCCCTGCCCCTTCGCGTCCGACCAGCAGGTAGCGGCCGCTTTCGCGGAAGGTGCCGTCGGGCGAGATCTTCAGGCGTCCGACCAGGGTGCGCTGGATCACCTCGGCATCGACGCCAATCCGTTCGGCCTGCGCCAGGATCTGCGCCGCTTCCGCCAGGTTCGCGGGATGCTCGATGAACTCGGCCGCCTTCACCGCCGCGCGCACCAGGGCTGCAACCACATCCGGATTCTTGTCGGCCCAGGTCTGGCGGACGGCCAAAACCTTCTCCGCCGCGCGCACCAGGATGTCGGAGACGAAATGCAGGATGTGGCCGATGCCGAGGTCGACCGCGACGGAATTCCAGGGCGCGCCGACGCAGAACGCATCGACATGGCCGTTGGCGAGACTGTCGACCATGTAGGGCGGCGGCAGCACCACGAGGCGCACATCCTCGTCCGGGTCGACGCCGGCCGCCGCCATCCAGAACCGCAGCTGGTAATTGTGGGTCGAGAACGGGAAGGTCATGCCGAAGGTCAGCGGCTCGGCGCCCGTCTTGCGGCGCTTGGCGACCACCTTCGCCAGAGCCTTCGCCGTGGCCATCGGATCGAAGCGGTCGCCGTCGATCTCCTCCATCAGCGCGGCATGCAGCGCCGGCGAGACCGTGATTGCGTTGCCGTTGATGCCGAGACTGAAGGGCGCCGCGATCGGCACCTTGACATGGCCGAGCCCGAGCGAGGACGCGATCGCAACGGGCGCCAGCAGATGCGCGGCGTCGAACAGGCCGATATTGAGCTTGTCGCGCACGTTGGACCAGGACACCTCGCGCACCAGCTCGACCTCGAGCCCTTCGGCCGCGGTGTACCCCTTGTCGACGGCGACGATGAGCGCGGCGGCATCGACCAGCGGAATGAACCCTATGCGGAGCGGTCCAGTCATTTCAGCATCTCCGACGCGGTGATGATCGACTGGGCGATCTCGCCGATTTTCTTCTTCTCGCGCATCGCGGTGGAGCGCAGCAGCACATAGGCCTCGTCCTCGTTGAGGCCCTTCACCTTCATCAAGATGCCCTTGGCCCGCTCGATGATCTTGCGGTCCTCGAGCTGCGACTTGGTCCGCTCCAGTTCCTCCTGGAGCTTGGCAAAGGCGTTGAAGCGAGACACGCAGAGGTCGAGGATCGGCTTGATGCGCTCCTTCTTCAGCCCGTCGACGATGTAGGCGGATACCCCCGCCTCCACGGAGGCCTGGATCGAGGCGGAATCGCTCTGGTCGACGAACATCGCGATCGGCCGCTTGACGGCGCGGCTGACCTGGAACATCGCTTCCAGCACGTCGCGGCTGGGGTTTTCCAGGTCGATCAGGATGATGTCGGGATCGACCGCGTAAATGCGCGCCAAAAGGCTCTGCATCTCGCTGATGTGGACGACCTGCGTGAACCCCGCCTCCCGCAGCCCCTCCTGGAGGATCGCGGCCCGGATCGGGCTCTCGTCGACAATCACGATTTTGGGCGACTGTTCGGCGCTCATTGCTCACTCACGTCCGGCGATTCATCCATAGCACGCCGGAACGCCCTGCAAAGGGTTGTAATTGACGGCAATTAGGACTAGTTCCCGCCGATCAATCAGGCAGATTCAAGAGATCTGCAACAGACGGCTGCGCCCAAGGTCAGCTTCGTGTCGCTCGGATGCTCCTGAGACAACGAATGTAAACTTTCAAAGCCGCCCCACTCCCGCCCGACGGCAGCTGCCATCTGGGCTTACGCTCTCACGGAATCCTCGCGCCAGCGATCATTTTGTCGAGAAGTGGCACGGCGGCCAGCACCGCCGTCTCGTTGAGGCCGGAGAYCGCTAGCCGCACGACGTAGGAATTGCCGTCCTTGTCGAGATCGGCGTAATGCGCGATCACTTCAATCGGCTGGTCCTTTAGGGACGGATTGTCGTAGCGGTTGATAATGACCTTGGGGTTCACCGAGGGAAGCGTGGTGATCTTGGCATTCTTGCCGGATGTCGTCGCCCAATCCCTATCGCTCGTTGCGACCCATTGAACCAATTCGGTCCGATCCTTGTTGTAGCGGCCTTCGGCATAGATGATCACTTCGGCTTTACCGAACATCTTCCCGTTGGGCACGAACATCGAGGCGCCGTACTTGAGACTCGCGGCCTCGTCCCTCGTCCACCCATCGGGTGCCTTCACGCGTGGCCTGAATTCCGGACACAATCTTTCTTGCCGATCGCAGACATGGATGATCTTGTCGACTTCAGCCCGTACCGGAAACATCGCGCCGCAGGCAGCGGTGACGAAAACCATGCCGAAGATGAAACGGCGCATCGCAGTTTAGCTCCGTGGAATCGAGCAAGAAACAGATAACAACAAAAACGTGCACGTTGGAGCAATTCATCTCGGCTCCTCCACTCACACGATCGGAACCGGCTTCCCACATCAGGAGCCCTCAGTCAGTCCATACCTCCCTTGTGACTGGCCGATCACGTCATATACGCGCGAGTACTGCTTTAGCATCGCACCGCATAGGTTAGTTATTGAATTTCGGCATCAGATCAATTACTTGGATCGCAACTCCGGACAATTCAGACACAGGTTCCAGGCGATTACATGGAAAGAGCGCCACGCATTTCTTTTACCAGCCTAGGTTGTCCCAAGGCATTGGTGGATTCCGAGCGCATCATCACGCGCCTGCGCGCCGAGGGCTACGAGCTCGCCCGCAAGCACGACGGGGCCGACATCGTCATCGTCAACACCTGTGGCTTCCTCGACAGCGCCAAGCAGGAATCGCTCTCGGCGATCGGCGAGGCCATGGCCGAGAACGGCAAGGTGATCGTGACCGGTTGCATGGGCGCGGAACCCGAGCAGATCGAGCAGGCCTATCCCGGCGTGCTCTCGATCACCGGCCCGCAGCAATATGAGAGCGTGCTGGACGCGGTCCACCGTGCGCTGCCGCCGGCGCACAATCCGCATCTCGATCTGGTGCCGCCGCAGGGCATCAAGCTGACGCCGCGGCACTACGCCTATTTGAAGATCTCCGAGGGCTGCAACAACCGCTGCACCTTCTGCATCATCCCAAAACTGCGCGGCGACCTCGTCTCGCGTCCCGCTGACGACGTGCTGCGCGAGGCCGAGCGTCTGGTCGGCGCCGGCGTCAAGGAGCTGCTGGTGATCTCGCAGGACACTTCGGCCTATGGCGTCGATCTGAAATATGCCGAGAGCCCGTGGAAGGATCGCCAGGTCCGCGCCAAATTCCTCGATCTCGCGCGCGAGCTCGGCGAGTTCGGGGCGTGGGTCCGGCTGCAATATGTCTACCCCTATCCGCATGTCGACGAGGTCATCGCGCTGATGAACGAGGGCAAGGTGCTGCCCTATCTCGACATCCCGTTCCAGCATGCGAGCCCCGAGGTGCTGAAGGCGATGAAGCGCCCGGCGGCGCAGGACAAGACGCTGGCGCGGATCAAGCGCTGGCGCGAGGAATGTCCCGATCTCGCCCTGCGCTCGACCTTCATCGTCGGCTTCCCCGGCGAGACCGATGCCGATTTCGCCTATCTGCTCGACTGGCTCGATGAAGCCGAGATCGATCGTCTCGGCTGCTTCAAATACGAGCCGGTCGCCGGCGCGACGTCGAACGCGATCGAAAATCCGGTGCCGGAAGCGGTCAAGCAGGAGCGTTACAACGCACTGATGGCCCGCCAGCAGAAGATCTCCGCGCGCAGGCTGAAGCGCAAGGTCGGCACGCGCCAGCAGATCATCATCGACGAAGTCGGCCCGACCGTTGCAAAGGGTCGCTCCAAGGCCGATGCGCCCGAGATCGACGGCGCGGTGTATCTGACGAGCCGCCGTCCCTTGCGTGTCGGCGAGATCGTCACCGCGAAGATCGAGCGCGCCGACCAATACGATCTGCACGGCAGCGTCGCAGGGTTTTGAAGCACTGACGACAGCGACTTCCACTTCATCACCGTCATCCCCGCGCGAGCGCGGGGATGACGGGGCCACTTTCGCGTTCGCTGCGTTCGCAATGACGATGTGGATGTCACGCCCGCCATTTCGGCACCCAGCGGTCCCAACGAGCAGATCACCATAAGTTCGTCATGTCGCTTCTCCCGACGCCTGCCGTCCGTCATGCGCGGAAAACACCTCCTTGGCTGCGAACAGCCCGTTCACCGCCGCCGGGAAGCCCGCATAGACGGCCATCTGCATGATGACCTCCACGATCTCGTCGCGAGACAGCCCGACGTTCAGACCCGCCTCGATATGCACCTTGAGCTGAGGCGCGGCATTTCCGAGCGCCGTCAGCGCGGCGATCGTCGCGATCTCTCGATCGCGCAGGCCGAGGCCCTCGCGGCTGTAAATGTCGCCGAAGGGAAACTCGATCACGTATCGTGCGAAATCCGGAGCGATGTCGGCGAGTGAGGCCACGACCTTTTCGCCGGCTCTGCCGTCAATGCGTGACAGGGCGCGCTGGCCGCGATCGAAGCGGCTTTCGGCTTGTGTTTGGGCGTGCGTCATCTTCCTTCGTCCTCTGTTCGTCGCCGGCATAGCCGGCGATCTTGGTATCAAGGACGAGCAGGCATTCCTGGAGTTCGGCAATCTGCGTGCGAACCTGTTCCCGGTGGATTTCCAGCATCTGCCGCCGGGCTGGCCCGGTGGCTTCGCCTTCATCACGAAGCGCCGCATAACGCAACATGTCCCGGATCGGCATTCCCGTGGTCTTGAGCCGACCGAGGAATTCGATCCAGGTGAGGATCGATGCGTCAAAGTCACGCTGGCCGGAACGATCCCGGTATGCGTATGGCAACAGCCCGATGCGCTCGTAATAACGCAACGTGTGGGTCGACAAGCCGGTTCGTTTTGCGAGGTCACCGATCTTCATGTGTGCCCGTTCTCGTACTGACGCACGAACAGATACCCCTTCGAGCGCACTCTAAGTCAAGGGGGATCGAAGGTGCCGTTCCCGCGAGGTCCAGATGGCACGACAGCAGAAGATTTCGGCGCGCCGGCTGGGCGGCAGCATCGCGGGATTCCGAGCTTCAGGATGCCGCCAGCCATTTCGGCACCCAGCGCTCCGGGCGCGGGGCGCGGGCGAGATCGGCCTTCGCTTCGGAGAGCTGCGCAGGCTCGCCATCGATGGTCGGACGCACATCGTATTCGAAGCTCGGCATGACCCGGCCGTCGGCATAGAGTCCAAAACTCATCGCGTACCACAGCCCGAGTTCCGGCTGCGCGCGCCGCGTCTCCTCGCGCAAGTCACGCAGCAGGGACTCGATCGAGGCGGCCTCCTCGAACGGCTGTGGTCCGCGCGTCAGGACGCGCGCCTGGTATTGCTTGCCGACGATGGCGACCTCGAAGCGCGTCTTGTCCCAGGGTTTCTTGCCCTTGGGCAGGTGCGCGGCAAGCCGCCAGCCGAGCTCGGCCATCAGCCGGTGATTGGCCCAATACTCCTCGCGATCCCGGCTCCATTTTTCGACGAAGCCGCGGAAGTCGGGCAGCTCCGACGGCGCCTCCTCGGGCGGCGTCGTCTGCTCACCGGGCGGCCGGCCGGCGAGCCATTGCGCAAGCTCGACGGTCTGACACTCGACCTTGTCATGCGGCAAAAGATCGCTCCAGGCCTTGTCGAACTGCTGCGACGTCAGCTTTGCCAGCAGCCCGTCGAGGCTCGGCGCCAGCAATTCGTAGGCGCCTTCCGACCCCAGCCCGACCATAGGCGGATTGTCCCGGTCGAGACCGGCGCCATACCAGCCGCCGACGGCCGAGCCGTCCGGCAGCCGCATGAACAGCGAAAACCTGTCGCGCA
The DNA here is from genome assembly GCF_054049735.1 of Bradyrhizobium sp. P5_C12. Classification (NCBI taxonomy): domain Bacteria; kingdom Pseudomonadati; phylum Pseudomonadota; class Alphaproteobacteria; order Hyphomicrobiales; family Nitrobacteraceae; genus Bradyrhizobium; species Bradyrhizobium sp. P5_C12. The sequence goes on along the minus strand of NZ_JBFULU010000007.1, from coordinate 157,936 downwards.
ACGGACTGCCGTCAAAGATCGGCGCCTGGTCGGAGAACTGACCTTGCAGGGAGAAGCGGCCGACGCTGCCCCAGGCACGCCCGTTGAGCCAGCCGGCGAAGTCGACCAGCAACGGTGGCGCCTCGATGCCCGGCGGAAACGCGCCGCGAATGCTGTCGAGGTCGATCGGGTAAGGCGTATCGGACAAGGCTAAAACTGTCTGGTTGGTCCCGCCCCTGTTGGTCTCACCGGGCTCATGTCAGGTTCGAACCAATTCCTGCTCGTCGATCACAAACGCGCCAGAGGCACGATGGTTCTAGGCGGGCATTCGATGAAATTCAACCGAGCAAATGATATCCGGCGCGGACTGGGCACGATGGCCGCCGGGCTGGTCCTTCTCGCAGGGACCGTCCCTGCCCTTGCACAGGCACCGTCTCCTGCGCAGGCGCGCCAATGGTGCTTCCGCACGGACGGGGGCAGCGACGACCAGCGCATCGCCGGCTGCTCGGCGGTGCTGAATGCCAATCCGTCGAATGCGCTCGCACTCGCCAACCGCGGCGAAACCTTGCGGCGCAAGGGCGATGCCGAGGGCGCGGTTGCCGATCTCAACCGCGCCATCGATCTCGATCCGAAGGATGCCGACGTCTGGTATAACCGCGGTATCGCCTATGACGATCTCGGCGACCGCGACCACGCCATCGCCGACTACAGCCGCGCCATCCGGCTCGAGCCCGGCGACGCGCAATACTGGTGCAACCGCGGCAATTCCTACATCGGCAAGAACGACTACGAGCACGCGCTCGCCGACTACAATCGGGCCATCAAGCTCGATCCGAAATTTGCGCTCTGCTATTACAACCGCGGCACCGCCTATCGCGAGCACGGCGAAGCCGACCGGGCGCTGGCCGATTTCGACATGTCGATCAAGCTCGATCCCGGTTACGGCCCGGCCTATGGCAACCGCGCGCGGATCTTCCGCGACAAGGGCGATCGCACGCGCGCGCTGGCCGATTTCGGCAAATCGCTTCAGCTCAATCCGGACAATGACCGCGACGCCTATGCGCGCGCGAACATGTATTACGAAACGCGGGAATATGCGCGGGCGCTGGAGGACTATGACCGTTCGATCAAGGCCAATGCGAGCTATTCCGGCGTGTTCAATTCGCGCTGCATGACCCGCGCGATCGTCGGCCGCTTGCAGGAGGCGCTGGCCGATTGCGACCAGTCGCTGCGCATGCGCCCGGACGATCCCGACACGCTCGACAGCCGCGCCCTCGCCTATTTGAAGCTCGGCAATCTCGACGCGGCGATTGCGGATTACGACGCAGCCTTGAGCCGCAGGCCGGAATTCGACAGCGCGCTCTATGGCCGCGGCCTGGCGAAGCGGAAGAAGGGCGACGCCGAGGGCGCGGAGCGCGACATCGCGGCCGCAAAGGCGATCAATGCCGGAATTGCCGACGCGTTCGCGCAGTTCGGGGTGCAGTGAAGCCGTCACGCGCTGACCTGAGCGACACACGCCGGGCGGGCGTCGCGCCAAACGCCCGCTTGACAAGCCCTGCCATTCGGCTGTAGGGACCCGCCCCATGATCAACGCTCGGACCCATCAGCGCACCGAAATGCTCCGTCGTCGCTTCCGCGACGATGAGAGGGTGCGCCATGTCCGACGACGCCGCTGAACCACTGAATTCAGCTTAAGTTTTCGAGAAGGCCGCACCCGCAAGGTGCGGCCTTTTTACTTTTCGCACGCCTTTTCCACCCGCCTCCAGAGGAGTTCGACATGACCGACGCCACCCATCCGTATGACGCGCTGATGGACATCACTGCACGGCCCAAGGCCGTGTTCGTCCGCGGCGCGGGCTCCTACCTCTGGGACGACAGCCGCAAGCGCTATCTCGATTTCGTGCAGGGCTGGGCCGTCAACTGCCTCGGCCACTCGCCGCCGGCCGTCGCCGATGCGCTCACCGCGCAGTCCAAGCGGCTGCTGACGCCGAGCCCGGCCTTCTACAACGAGCCGAGCTTGAAGCTCGCGCAGGCGCTGGTCGCAAACAGCGCCTTCGACCAGGTCTTCTTCGCCAATTCCGGCGCGGAAGCCAACGAGGGCGCGATCAAGCTCGCGCGGAAATACGGCAGCCTGCACAGGAACGGCGCGTTCGAGATCATCACCTTCGAAGGCGGCTTTCACGGCCGCACGCTGGCGACGATGTCGGCCTCGGGCAAGAAGGCGTTCGCGCCGCTGTTCGAGCCGAAGGTCGCGGGCTTCAAGAAGGCCAAGCTCAACGACATCGCCTCGGTCGAAAAGCTGATCAACGACAACACCGTCGCGGTGATGCTCGAGCCGATCCAGGGCGAGTCCGGCGTGTGGCCGGCGACCGACCAGTTCTTGAAGGAGCTGCGCGCGCTGACCGAGGCGCATGGCCTGTTGCTGATCTTCGACGAGATCCAGACCGGCATGGGCCGGACCGGAAAGCTGTTCCACTACGAGCACGCAGGCATTGCGCCGGACATCATGACGCTCGGCAAGGGCATCGGCGGCGGCGTGCCGCTCGCAGCGCTGCTTGCGACCGAACGCGCCTCCTGCTTCGAGCACGGCGACCAGGGCGGCACGTTCAACGGCAACCCGATCATGTGCGCGGTGGGGCTTGCGGTCCTGGACGAGGTCGGCAAGCCGGATTTCCTGAAGGCGGTCGCCGAGACGGGCCTGCTGCTCGAAAGCGAGCTGCAGAAGGTCTCGGCCCGGCATGGCCTCGGCGAGGTGCGCGGCCGCGGCCTGTTGCTGGCGCTCGACCTCAAGCTGCCGATCGCGCCCGGCATCGTCGCCCAGGCCTTCGAGGCCGGCGTGCTCCTCAACGCGCCGCAGGTCGACGCGCTCCGTTTCATGCCGGCGCTGAACGTCACGAAGGGAGAGATCGCCGAGATGATCGATTGTCTCGACGGGATCTTGACCAAGGCCGGCGCGGCACGACGCGTGGCGTAAGGCCACTCTCGTGCCCCGGACGCAGCGCAGCGCCCCCTTCGGCGGTGCGCTGCAGAGCCGGGGCCCATCTCGCCGCATTGTACCTTGTTGCCAATCTGGGTCCCGGCTCTGCGCTGCAACGCTTATGCGTCGCAGCTTGTCCGGGACACGGGAGCTACGGCTTCAAGATCGACGCGCCCGTGGTCTTGCGGCTTTCGAGATCGATATGCGCCTTGGCGGCGTCCTTCAGGGCGTAGGCGTGGTTGATCGGCACGTGCAGCTTGCCGTTGATGACGGCGGCGAACAGCGTGTCGGCGCCTTCCAGCAGCTCCGAGCGCTTGCCGATGTAATCGTTGAGTTTTGGCCGCGTCGCAAACAGCGAGCCGTGATTGTTGAGCTCGGCGATCGAGAACGACGGTACCGGACCAGAGGCATTGCCGAAGGAAACGAACATGCCGCGCGGCTTCAGGCAGGAAAGCGAGCCCGGAAACGTCGACTTGCCGACGCCGTCATAGACGACGTCGCAGCCCTCGTTGCGGCTGATCTGCTTGACGCGCGCGACGAAGTCCTCCTCGTTGTAGAGAATGACGTGGTCGCAGCCATTGGCCTCGGCAAGCTCGGCCTTCTCGCGCGAGCCGACGGTGCCGATGACGTGGGCGCCCATCGCCCTCGCCCATTGGCAGGCGAGCAGGCCGATGCCGCCGGCCGCGGCGTGGATCAGCACGCGATGATGCGGCTCGACCTTGAAGGTCTTGTGCAGGAGATACCAGACCGTGAGCCCCTTCAGCATCAGCACGGCGCCCTGCTCGTGGGTGATGTGGTCGGGCAGCTTGACCAGCCGCTCCCAGGGGATGTTGCGCTCGCCGGTATAGGCGCCGAGATTGTAGTAGTAGGCGACGCGGTCGCCGGGATGGAAATTCGTGACACCCGGTCCGACAGCTGTGACCTCGCCCGAGGCCTCGTTGCCGGCGATGAAGGGCAGTCCCGGCGCCTTGTAGAGCCCGGTGCGATAATAGACGTCGATGAAGTTCAGCCCGACCGCATGCTGTCGGATGCGCACCTCGCCGGTAGCGGGCGCCGGCACGTCGACGCTCTCATAGACCAGGGCTTCGGGGCCTCCGACCTTGTGCACACGGACGGCTTTGGTCATCGCCTGAGCTCCTCGGTCTTCCTGCTCTCGGTCTTCTCGCGGCTAAGCGAAAGACATCGCGCCCGCCTTGTCAACTCGACGCGGGCTTGCCGACCTTCCGGCGGTTGCGCTTCGCCAGCACATTGAAGAACTCGACCGCCGCCGAGAACGCAATTGCGAAATAGATGTAGCCGCGCGGAATGTGGAATTGGAATCCGTCCGCGACCAGCGCGACGCCGATCAGCACCAGGAACGCCAGCGCCAGCATCTTGGTGGTGGGATGCTCGGCGACGAATCGCGACACCGGTCCCGACGAAATGTACATGATCAGGCAGGCGATCACGACGGCCGCGATCATGATCTCGATGTCCTGCGCCATGCCGATCGCGGTGATGATCGAGTCCAGCGAGAACACGATGTCGATGATGATGATCTGGACGATCACCCAGAAGAAGGCGTTGCGGCCGGAGCCCTGATCGCCCTCTCCCTCATCGGACTCGACCTCGGCGTGGATCTCATGCGTCGCCTTCGCGATCAGGAACAGGCCGCCGCCGATCAGGATGAGGTCACGCCAGGAGAAGTCGTAGCCCTTCATCGAGAATACCGGCGCGGTCAGGCCGATCAGCCAGACCAGGAGGCTCAGCAGGATGATGCGGAAGACCAGTGCCAGCGCGAGACCGATCTGGCGGGCGCGGTGCGCCTGCTTCTCGGGGATGCGGGAGACGATCACCGACAGGAAGATGACGTTGTCGATGCCGAGCACGATCTCGAGCGAGGTCAAGGTGAGCAGCGCGGCCCAGGCTTCGGGGCTGGTCAGGAGGTGCATCATGCGAAGGATCTTGCGAACCGGATCAATGCGTCGCTGAAGGCGATCCAGAGCGCGATCGCGCAGAGCGCGACGGTGACGCCGATGCCGACGTGAAAATCCATCTCCAGCACATAGAGGGCGAGCAGCGCCCAGATCCCGATCAGCGACATCGTCAGCCAGCGCAGCCGCACGACGCGGACCGGATGCAGCACGTGGAACGGCACGAAGGTCAGCACCACCAGCGCCGCGACCAGCAGCGTCGACAACAGCGGCGGCCAGTGCAGCAGGAACAGGTAGAACGCCGCCGCGTTCCACAGCGCCGGAAAGCCGCGAAAATGATTGTCGTCGGCCTTCATGCGCAGATCGGCGAAATAGAGCGCGCTGGTGACGATGATGGCGACACCGAGCAAGGGAGCCGCGACCGGCAGCAGCAAGCCGCTCGCGACGATCGCGTAGGCCGGCACGAAGACATAGGTGACGAAGTCGACCACGAGATCGAGCACGTCGCCGGACCAGTTCGGCTGCACGTTCTTGACGTCGAGCCGGCGCGCGATCGGGCCGTCGATCGCGTCGATGATCAGCGCGATACCCAGCCATTGAAACATCGCCGCCCAGTGCTCGCGCACGGCCTCCAGCATCGCCAGCAGCGCGATGGCCGCGCCGAAGGCGGTGAAGATGTGCACCGAGAAGGCCGCGGCGCGGATCGCGGGCGTGGGCTTCAGGGAATCCTCTTGGCTGTCCATGGCTCCTGCTATCAGAATGAGAACGATTTGCACATCCGCCATTGCGGCGCTCAGTCGCACAATTCGTCATAAAATCAGGCAAAATCAGCGGGCTTGAATTTGCCGCCGGGCGTGTCAATTGTCGTTCCATGACAGACGCCTCGACACTCTTTGACGCAGCCGTGATCGGCGGCGGACCGGCAGGCCTTAGCGCGGCCATCGCACTGGCGCAGGCGGGTGCGCGGACCGCGCTGGTGGCGCGGCGCGTGCCCTATGCCGACAACCGCACTACCGCGCTGCTCGGCGCCTCCGTCGATCTCCTGGACACGCTCGACGTCTGGCCGCGCTGCAAGGACAAGGCGGCAGCCCTCGAGGTGATGCGGCTGGTCGACGATACCGGCCGGCTGTTCCGCGCGCCGGAGGTACGGTTCTCCTGTCACGAAATCGCTCTCGACGCCTTCGGCTACAACATCGACAACCGCTCGCTGATGCTGGCGCTGGAGGAGCGCGCGGCCGAATTCCCCGATCTCGTCCGTTTCGATGACGAGGCCGAGAGCATCGTCATCGAAGCCGACGACGTCGCCATCCGCACGGCCTCCGGTCAGTTCTTGACGGCGCGGCTGGTGGTCGGGGCCGATGGCCGGCATTCGCTGTGCCGCGAGGCCGCCGGCATTGCGGTGACGCGGCGCGACCTGACGCAGACCGCGCTGACCTTCAACGTCGGCCACGCGCGGCCGCATCGCAACGTCTCGACCGAGTTCCACACCCCGCACGGCCCTTGCGTGTTCGTGCCCCTGCCCGGCGACCGCTCCAGCGTCGTCTGGGTCGCGGCCCCCGCCGAGGCCGAACGGCTGCGCGGCCTAAGCGATGCGGATCTGTCGGCCGCGATCGAGAAGCAGTCGCACTCGATCCTGGGACGCATGACGGTCGAGCCCGGCCGCAACCTGTTCCCGCTGGCGATCGAACGGCCGAAATCCTTTGCCCGCGACCGCATCGCGCTGGTCGGCGAAGCCGCCCATGTGGTTCCCCCGATCGGCGCCCAGGGCCTCAACCTCGGCTTGCGGGATGCCGCCGATATCGCGCGGCTCGCCGGCGAGGCCATCGCGGCGGGCCACGATCCCGGGGCGCCCGACGTGCTCGAGCGCTACGACCGGGCGCGGCGTCCGGACATCCTGAGCCGGACCTTTGCGATCGACATCGCCAACCGCTCCCTGCTCAATGATTTCCTGCCGCTGCAGCCGGTCCGCGCCGTCGGCATGCACCTGCTCGGCGCCGTCGGCCCGCTCCGGCGTTTTGCCATGCGCGAGGGGCTGACGCCGACGTGGCGGAAGTAGCGTTCTGCGAAACCAAGCGCGAATGGCCTTAGGTTGAATTGGTTCGCCGCGGGCTCGGTGCAACCTCTCCCGCTTGCGGGGGAGGCGTAGGCCGCCCTTGGCGGCCGTCATACTAAGAGACGCCAAGGCGAAGCCTTGGCTATGGCGAAGCGCCGGGTGGGGGCTTTCTCCTCGTAGGGGCTTTCTCCGCAAACTTCGGATAATCCCGATGCGGAGACACCCTCTCCCCAACCCTCCCCCGCAAGCGGGAGAGGGAGCGCACCTGTCGCGTGTCTACGGAAACGCCAGCCGGCCGGTCTGGAGCAGCCACATCACGCTGGTCAGCGTGACGACGGACGCGAAGGTCCCGAGCAGCACCGCGACGGAGGCGGATTCGATCCAGGCGTCATTCTGCCGGGCGATCACGAACACGTTGAGCGCCGGCGGCAGCGACGCCATCAGCACGGCCGTCGCAGCCCAGGGCTGCGCGAACGGGCCGAACGCCAGCATCAAGCCAAAGGCCGTGAGCGGATGGATCAGCAGCTTGACCGCGATCACGCCCGGCACCTCCCATGGCACGCGGTCGAACGGCCGCAAGGCCACCGTGACGCCGAGCACGAACAGCGCGGTCGGGGCCGCCGCGTTCTGGAGGAAGGTGATGGTGCGGTCGAGCGCGACCGGCAGCTCGATATGCAGCGCCGCAACTGCCGCGCCAAAACAGGCCGACATGATCAGCGGGTTGAGCACGATCTGCTTCAGCACGACGCCGAAGGCGTGCACGAGCGAGGGATGGTCGCGGTCGGAAAGCTCGATCAGGAGCGGCACGATCGTGAACAGGAAGATGCTGTCGCAGCAGAAGATCAGCGCGGTCGGCGCCGACGCCTTGGTCCCGAGCACCGCGAGCGCCAGCCCCGGTCCCATGTAGCCGATATTGCCGTAGCCGCCGGACAGGCCCGCGAGCGTCGCCTCGCGCAGCGATAGCCTTCCGAGGACCTTGCCGACGACGAGCGCGAGGGTGAACGCCGCAACCGTCGATAGCGTGGTGGCGACCAGGAACGGCGGGTTGTTCAGCTCCGCAAACGGCGTCTTCGACATGATCGCAAACAGCAGCGCCGGCAGCGACACGTAGAGCAGGAAGAAGTTCATCCAGGCCAGGCCCGATTCCGGCAGCGACTTGGCCTTGCCGCAGGCAAAGCCGACGAAGATCAGGCCAAAATAAGGTAGGGCCAGATTGAGGATATCGACCATTGGTGAAGTGTTTTCTGAAGGATTGGGGGTTACCCGCCCCTTACCAGCGGGTTAATTCGAAATGAGGGCACTAGCATCGGCCACAATCCTGGTCTATCGACGGGGAATGATTAAAGCGCGGACCGCGAAATTTCAGATCGGACAGGTCGTTCGCCACCGGATCTTCTCGTTCCGGGGCGTGATCTTCGACATCGATCCGGAATTCAACAACACCGAGGAATGGTGGCTGTCGATCCCTGAGGAGGTGCGGCCCCACAAGGACCAGCCGTTCTACCACCTGCTCGCGGAGAACGCGGAGTCGGAGTACGTCGCCTATGTCTCCGAGCAGAACCTGCTCCCGGACGATTCCGGCGAGCCGATCCGCCACTCCCAGGTCACGGAGATCTTCATCAAGGACAAGGGCGGCGGATATCGCCCGCGCAATCCGTCCCTGAACTGATCTCCGCCGAGATACAATTGTTCAGAAAAAAGGCGCTCGGGATGAGCGCCTTTTTCATGTCCGGGATTTGGTCCCGACTACTTCTGAGCGGTCGGAGGCGCGCCAGGGACAGCACCGCCCTGCTCGAGCTTCTTGCGCTGCTCGTCGGCCTTCTTCTGAAGCTCTTCCTGGAGCTTCTTCTGGTTTTCCTCGAACACCTTCGGATCGGTCGGCGGACCGTCATAGGCCTTCTGGAATTCGCCCGCGAGCGGCAGCGGCAGGGTCAGCGGCGCGCCGTTGGCATTGATCGCCTGGACAACGAGATTCTGGCCCTTCTTCATGTTTCCGATGAGCTCGGGCGTGGCCTCGTAGTCGGACATGCAGCCGTTCTGGAAGCAGATCACATACGGGCTCTGCAGCGGCGCGTTGTTGTCGACGATGATGCGGGTGCCGTGGACGAGCTGCATGCCGAGCGGCAGCGTCACGCGCAGGATCTTCTTCGGTTCGCCTTCCGGCTCGATGATGACGGCGGCGATGACCGGCTGGCCCGACTCGATGCGGCCGTCCTTGCCGGTGAAGCAGACCTGCTTGGCATTGGCGTCCTGGCCCTTGAGGCAGAACTTGGTCCAGGGGGCGTAGATCAGCTGGATCTGCTGGTCGGCCGGCTGGGCCGCGCCCTGCTGCGCCGGGGCGCCCGCGGCGGGAGCCTGCTGGGCGGGAGCCTGAGCGGCCGGTGCCGGAGCCTTGGGAGCAGCCTTGGGAGCAGCTTTCGGGGCCGGGGCCGCCTTGGGCGCGGCGGGCGCACCAGGGGCCGGCGCCGGGGTCTGGGCCTCGGCGGCAAACGGAACGGCCAACGCCGTCGCCGTCAACAAGGCGAGAAGTCGCCCGCGCGGCCGGACGGACGCGGCCAAGTAACGGAAATTCATTGCAGAAAACCCTTTCTGAACGGGAAGCGCCCGAACCGCTCCGAAGCACCGAACCAAGCCGCCTTGGGCGCGGCTCTCTCCCCGTCAATTGAGGCAGTTAAGTGACGGGCTCGGCGCTCTTGCGCGATTGGGTGCCTTCTTAACGTGGCCGACGAAAAGATCAATGCCGACAAGCGTCTTTGACCGCATCCGAGCCTGCGCTCGGTGAAATTCCCTGTGATAAGATTCAGGCTCGCCGGTCCTCGAATCAACGTGTCCGAATGTTCATGTTCCAGCGCCTTTTCGAGGGCCCCGGCATCCGCCTTTGCAGCCTTTGGTTTGCGCTTGGGTTTGCGCTTGTCGTTGCGTCGGCCGGCGGCGCACGGGCTGAGGAAGCCCATGCCATCGCCATGCACGGCAGGCCGGCGATGCCGGCCGATTTCACCCACATGCCCTACGTCAATCCCGACGCGGCCAAGGGCGGGCGGTTGACCTGGGGCATCCTCGGCACCTTCGACAGCCTCAATCCCTTCATCGTGAAGGGATTGGCGGTGCAGCAGATGCGCAACTACGTGGTCGAGAGCCTGCTGGCGCGCGGCAATGACGAGCCGTTCACGCTTTACGGCCTGCTCGCCAGATCGGTCGAGACCGATGACGAGCGAAGCTATGTCACGTTCCGCCTCGATCCCCGCGCCCGCTTCTCCGACGGCAAGCCGGTGCTCGCCGAGGACGTCCTGTTCTCCTGGCAGCTCCTGCGCGATCACGGCCGCCCGAACCATCGGCAGTATTATGCCAAGGTCACCAAGGCCGAGGCGCTCGATCCCCTCTCCGTCCGCTTCGACCTCGCCGGCGCCAACGACCGGGAATTGCCGCTGATCCTCGGCCTGATGTCGGTCCTGCCGAAACACGCGGTCGACGTCGCGACCTTCGAGGAGACGACGCTGGCGGGCCCGGTCGGTTCGGGCCCCTATCGCGTCACGGCAGTGAAGGCCGGCGCCAGCGTGACCCTGACCCGCAACCCGGATTATTGGGGCCGCGACCTGCCGATCAATCGCGGCCTCTACAATTTCGACGAGATCAGGCTCGACTATTTTCGCGAGGCCAACGGCCAGTTCGAAGCCTTCAAGCGCGGCCTCTATGATTTCCGCGTCGAGCACGAGCCGCTGCGCTGGCACGACGGCTACGATTTTCCGGCCGCAAAGAGCGGCGAGGTGATCCGCGACACCGTCAAGCCCGGCGTGCCGCAACCTTCCGAATTCCTGGTGTTCAACACAAGGCGGCCGATCTTCGCCGACATCCGCGTGCGCCAGGCGCTGACGCTCTTGTTCGACTTCGAACTGGTCAACCGCAACTACTTCTTCGGACTCTATTCGCGCGTGGCCGGCTATTTCGCCGGCTCCGACTTGTCGGCCTATGGCCGCCCTGCCGATGCGCGCGAGCGCGAGCTGCTCAAGCCCTTTGCCGCGCAGATCCCGCCCGACATCCTGGACGGCAGCTACCGCCTGCCGGTGACCGACGGCTCGGGGCGCGACCGGACGACGCTGCGCGCGGCACTCAAGCTGTTGTCGGAAGCCGGCTACGATCTCGACGGCACCGTGCTGCGCAACCGCGCGACAAAGGCCCCCTTCACCTTCGAGATCCTGGTGACGACCCGCGACCAGGAGCGCGTCGCGCTCGCCTTCCAGCGCGACCTCAAGCGGGCCGGCATCGAGCCGACGGTGCGGTCGGTCGATCCCGTGCAGTTCGACCAGCGCCGGCTCGCCTACGAATTCGACATGATCCAGAACCGCTGGGACCAGTCGCTGTCGCCCGGCAACGAGCAATATTTCTACTGGGGCAGCGCCGCCGCCGACAGTCCGGGCACCCGCAACTACATGGGCGCCAGGAATCCGGCGGTCGATGCCATGATCGCAGCCCTGCTCGAGGGCCGTGATCATACGGCTTTCGTCTCGGCGGTGCGGGCGCTCGACCGCGCCCTGATCGCCGGCTTCTACACAATCCCCCTGTTTAACGTATCCGAGCAATGGATCGCGCGCTGGAATCGGATAGAACGGCCAAAGGCTACCGCGCTGTCCGGCTATCTGCCGGAGACCTGGTGGTCGAAGGGTGAGCCTCAAGCGAAGTGACGCCGTGAACCAGCCAGCCGTATCGCCGACGCTCGACACGCTGTTCCAGCGCACGCTGTTGCGGCAGCCGCACGCTTTGGCGCTGCGCGATCCCCTCAACAAGGCGCGCGTGACCGGGCATCAGCCGAGGCGGCTGACCTATGCCGAAGCCGACACGGCGATCGAAGCGCTGTCGGCGTATTTCGTCGAATCGGGCCTGCCGGCCAATTCCGTCATCGCGATCCAGTTGCCCAACACGGTCGAGTTCGTGCTCACCGTGCTCGCCGCCCATCGCGCCGGCCTCGTGGTCGCCGTGCTGCCGCTGCTGTGGCGACATGCGGAACTGACCGCGGCGCTGAACCGCACCGCGGCGCGCGCCATCGTCACCATGAGCAAGGTCGACGGCGTCAGCTATTCCGACCTCGCGATGCATGCGGCGGCCGAGGCCTTCTCGATCCGCCACGTCTGCGGCTTCGGCACCGACCTGCCCGAAGGCATGGCCGCGCTCGACGAGGTGCTGGCGCGCCCGCCCGGGACCACGCGCGCCGTGATCCAGGACGGCCGCAAGGCGGCGATGATCTCGTTCGACGTCACCGCGGAGGGCTTTCGCCCGGTGCCGCGGCCGCATTTCAGCCTGATCGCGGGCGGCCTTGCGATGTCGCTGGAAGCCGACATCCGGCAGGGCGCAACCGTGATGACGGCGTTCACGCCGATGTCGTTCGCGGGGCTCGCCTCCTCGCTCGCGGTGTGGCTGCTTTCAGGCGGAACGCTGGTGCTGCATCATCCGTTCGAGAACGACGTGCTGGAGCAGCAGATCAACGAGCATGAATGCGAGGTGCTGATTGCGCCGGCGCAGCTCGCCTTGCGGCTCGGCGATTCCGACCTCGCGGCACGGCTGCCGACCTTGCGCAACGTCATCGGCCTGTGGCGCGCGCCCGAGCAGGTGGCGGCGAGCGATGCCTGGATCGCACCGCATGCGCCGCTGACCGACGTCTATCTGTTCGGCGAGGCCGGACTGTTCGGCGCAAGGCGCGGCGAGGACGGCATGCCGGTGGCGGTGATGCCCGGGCCGCACGGGGCGCCCCGCGAGCAGTCGGGCTCGTCGATCGCCGGCGAGATCCTGCTGACGCCGAAGGGCACGCTCGGCCTGCGCGGACCGATGGTGCCGATCGCGGCCTACGCCCCGCCGCAGCCGGTCGGTGACACCCTGACGGCCCAGCCGCCGCGCGACTATGTCGACACCGGCTACGCCGCACGGCTCGACCGCCCGAGCGGTGCGATCTGCATCACCGCGCCGCCCTCCGGCATCATGGCCGTCGGCGGCTACCGTTTCCTCTCCAACGACCTCCAGGAATGGGCGCGCCGGCTCGGCCAGGGCGCCCTCCTCACCGCGCTGCCCGACCGGCTCTCCGGCCACCGCCTGGCCGGCCGGGCCCAGGACAATGCCCGCGCCCGCGAGGCGCTCAGCGAGCTCGGGCTTAACCCCCTGATGGTTGAGGCTTTTCGGGACCGCTCCGGGCCGGGTTGAGCGCAGTTTTGGCCCATTCGTTGACGCTGCATTAAGGCGGCCAAACTAGATTGCGCAGCACCTGTTGCGTGATCAGAGTTTGCGATGTCCCAGGCTGGCCCGATCCTGTTTGTGTCCAATGCCGAGCGGCCGGCCTTCATTGCGGCGCTGGACGAGGCGCGGCTGTTTCCCGTCGTCGACAGCGATTGGGCCAGCGCCGCGCGCGCTGTCGAGCAGGTGCAGCCGGCCGCGGTTCTTGCCGCGGCGAATGGCGGACATGAGCCGCATATGGCGTCGCTCGCGAACAAGATCGCCGATCAATTGCCCTACCTTCCCTTCGTGGCGCTCGATGCGGCGGGTATGCTGCCTCAGAACGCCCTGCCCTTTTCCTCGCGCAGCGGCAATCCGGACCGCCTGGTCGCACGGTTGCGCGCTGCGCTCCGGGTGCGCACCCTGCATGCCACGGTGCTGCGCCGGCTGCCGGAGGTGAAGGTCGCGCTGCCGGAGGCCGATCCCGCGCGCGATGCCACCGTGCTCCTGATCGGCCGCGGCGCGGCCTATCCCGCACTCTCCGTCGCGCTCGGTGAACGCGTCGGCGTCGTCGGCGCGCTCTCGATCGAGGCCGCCGCAAAACATCTCAACACCCGCGACATCGACGGCGTCGTGCTCGCCGAAGGTTTTACCGCGCGCGTCGCCGACGCCTTTCTCACGGTGCTCGCCGAGGACACCCGCTTCCGCAGCCTGCCCGTGATCCTCACCGCACACCAGCTCACGCAAAGCTACGACCTGCCCAATCTCGAGCTGATCCCGGGCGAGCCGGCGAAAGTCGCCGCCAATGCGCTGCCCCTGATCCGCCAGCACGCGATGGAAGCGCAACTGAGCCGCACGTTGCGCTCGATCGACGCCGGCGGCTGGCTCGATCCGCGCAGCGGGCTCCTGACCACGGAAGCCTTCGCCCGCGATTTTTCCAAGGCGGTCGAGCAGACGCTCGCCCGCGGCGGCGGCCTGTCGGTGGCGCGCTTCGCCTTCGATCCCGGCAATCCCCGCGCGCAGCTCGACGCCGCGCGGATCCTGAGCCGCCTGATGCGGCAGATGGACTTTGGCACAGCCCAGAAGGACGGTTCGGTGATCGTCGTGTTCGCCGAGACCGACTTCCGCACCGCGCACATGATCGCCCGCCGCCTGTCCGCGGTGATGCGCCACACCTCGAACGGCAAGCACGAGATGCGCAGCGATCCCGTCGTCAGCGTGGATTCGCTGTCGCCGTCGGATACGGCGCGGTCGCTGCTCGGGCGGCTGTCAGCCGATGCGTCCCGCGCAGCATCTTAGATGCCCGCGCCTACGGCTTGTAGCGAAGCGCACCGATGAGTGCGGCCAAGGCCGGTGGCGTCTGCCGCCGGCTGGGATGATAGAGGTAATAGCCGGGGAAGGTCGGGCACCATCTCTCCAGAATTCGCTTGAGCCGCCCGGCCCGGACGTCCGCCGCCACCTCATCCGCGTAGACATACGCAATGCCTTGCCCCGCCAGGGCGGCCTCGCGAGTCAGATCGGCGTTGTTGAACACGAGCGGCCCCTCGACGCGAACCTCGAACGGCCGCCCCCTCTCTTCAAAGTCCCAGGCGTAAAGCCCACCCGTTCTGACGTGCCGGTAGTTGATGCAACGATGGCCGGCGAGCTCGCGGGGCGTCCTGGGCGCGGGATGGTCTGCGAAATACGAGGGGGCGCCGACCACGGCCATCCGGATGTCTGGTCCGATGCGGACGGCGATCATGTCCTTCTCGACGATGTCGCCAAATCGGATGCCGGCGTCGATGCGCTCCGCGACGATGTCGGTCAGATTGTCATCGACGATCATGTCCACGCGGATATCGGGATGTGCCGCAAGAAAACGCGGCAGGACCGGCATCACGACGGATGAGACCGCGTGCTTGGTTGCCGTGACGCGGACGGTGCCGGACGGCTTGCCGCGCAGAGCGCCGACCGCGTTTACGCCCGAGGAGATTTCGTCCAGCGCGGGACGCAGCGAACGCAGCAGCGTCTCGCCCGCCTCTGTCGTCGACACCGAGCGCGTGGTCCGCGACAGCAGCCGCACCCCGAGCCGCTCCTCCAGGGCCTTCATGGCATGGCTCAGCGCCGATTGCGACATGCCGAGCTCGGCCGCCGCGCGGGTGAAACTGCCCTGCTCCGCGACCACGGCAAAGGCGGCGAGGTCATAGAGATCGTCTCGCTTCATTCATGCACCGCATACATAAGCTTATGTGGATTATAGCGACTAATCGGAATCGACAACCAGGGTTATCTGGCTGTGTGCGGGCCCTGGCCTCTGGTCTGCTCGATAGTCCGTAGGAGCAAAATGCATGAAGCTTATAGTGAACAACCGCGAGGTCACGATCGATGCCGATCCTGCGATGCCCCTGCTCTGGGCGCTGCGCGACGTCATCGGGCTGACGGGAACCAAGTTCGGCTGCGGCGCCGCCCAGTGCGGCGCCTGCACGGTGCATATGAATGGCGAGGCCATTCGTTCCTGCATCACGCCCGTCTCCGACGCCGAGGGCAAAAAGCTCACCACCATCGAGGCGGCGACCGACGGGACCGATCGCATCGGTGCCGCCGTGCATGCAGCCTGGGTCAAGCACGACGTGGCGCAGTGCGGCTACTGCCAGAGCGGCCAGATCATGAGCGCCATTGCCTTCCTCAAATCGCTGCCCCGCGGCCAGCAACCCACCGCCGACAGCATCGACGAGGCCATGGCCGGCAACATCTGCCGCTGCGGCACCTATGTCCGCATCCGCGCCGCCGTGGCGGACGCCGCCCGCACGCTCGCCTGAAGGAGCCGCCATGTTGCCCAACATCGACTACAGTGAACTGCCGCGCGCGCTCCAGCACATGCTGGAACGGGGGCAGACCGTGAAGACGCTGCCGCGCCGCAGCTTCCTGAAACTCGCCGGCGCCACCGGGCTGGCGCTCGGCGCCTTTCCGCATATCGCGATGGGCGCGACGACCGGTGGTGGTAACGCCGCCAGCGCCCTCAAGCCGACGCAGCAGCCGTCAGCCTTCGTCCAGATCGCCGGCAACGGTGAAGTCACTGTGACCATCAATCGACTGGAATTCGGACAGGGCGTCCACACCGCCTTGCCGATGATCCTGGCGGAGGAGCTCGACGCCGACTGGAGCCTGGTGCGCAGCCGGCACGGCACCAACGATCCAGCCTACGCCGATCCGCTGTTCGGCATTCACCTCACCGGCGGCTCCCATTCGATCAAGAACAGTTTTTCGCAGTATCGCGAACTCGGCGCACGCGCACGGGCCATGCTGCTCGGCGCCGCCGCCGCGCGCTGGAAGGTGGACGTGGCCACCCTGCGCACGCAGGCCGGTACGGTGCTTGGCCCCGGCGGCCGCAAGCTCGGCTACGGCGAACTGGCCGCGGCCGCCATGGCGCAGCCTGTGCCTGAGAAGGTTGTGCTGAAGGATCCAAAGGACTTTCGCATCATCGGCCGCCCCACGCCGCGCCTGGATGCGCGGGCCAAGAGCAGCGGACGACAGGATTTCGGCATCGATACGCACCTGCCCGGCCAGTTGACCGCCGTCGTGGCGCGTCCGCCGGTGTTCGGGGCACGCTTGGCCGCGCTGGATGACAGCGCGGCGCGCGCCGTCAAGGGCGTCAAGGCCGTGCTGCGCGTGCCGCTGGATGGCGGCGCCGAAGGCGTCGCGGTGGTCGCCGACGGATACTGGCAAGCCACGCAGGGCCGCGACGCGCTGAAGCTGAGCTGGGACACCGCGAAGGTGGAGAAGGTCGACAGCGAACGGCAGCTCGCCCAGTACCGCGAGCTGGCGAGCCGCCCCGGCCCGCGCAAGTTCGACGCCGATATGGCGCCGCTCGCCACAGCGCCCCGGCAGTTGGAAGCCGAGTTCGTCTTCCCCTACCTCGCCCACGCGGCAATGGAGCCCCTAAACTGCACTGTTGCCCTCAGCGAGGGCCGCGCCGAGCTGTGGGTCGGCAGCCAGTGTGCCGGACTGGACGCGGGCGCGGCGGCGCGTGTGCTCAACCTCAAGCCCGAGCAGGTGACTGTGAATGTGCAAATGGCCGGCGGTGGCTTCGGCCGGCGCTTCTCCAGCACGAGCGACACCGTGGTCGAGGCCTGCGAGATCGCGAAGGCCGCGCGTGCCGCCGGGCTGAACGCACCGGTGCGCACGCTGTGGAGCCGCGAGGATGACATGCGGGGCGGCTTTTACCGTCCCATGCACCTGCACCGCGCCCGCATCGGCTTCGACGAGCGCGGCAACATTCTGGCCTGGGACCACGTCATTGTCGGTCAGTCCATCACCACGGGCTCCGTGTTCGAGCAGTTCCAGGTCAAGAACGGCATCGACGGCACCGCGACGGAAGGCATGCGCGAGCCCTACCCGCTGCCGATGCGCCTGACCGTGCATCATCCCAAGCTCAACGTGCCGGTGCTGTGGTGGCGCAGCGTAGGCTCCACCCACACCGCCTTCGTGATGGAGACCCTGCTCGACGAGATCGCCCGCGCAACGCAGCAGGATCCGGTCGCCTATCGCATGCGGATGTTCGGCGACAAGCATCTGCGCCACAGGGACGCGCTGCAACTGGCGGTGGAGAAGAGCGGCTACGGCAAGACGCGCTTGGCCGAGGGCCGGGCCTGGGGCGTGGCCGTGCACGAGTCCTTCGATTCCGTGGTGGCCTATGTGGTGGAAGCCTTGGTGAAAGACGGCCGGCCGGTGCTCCACCGCGTGACGGCAGGCGTGCATTGTAATCTGGCCGTGAACCCACGCACCGTGGAGGCCCAGGTGCAGGGCGCTGCAGTCACCGGTCTCTCCATGTGCCTGCCGGGCTCCGCCATCACGCTCAAGGACGGCGTCGTCGAACAGAGCAACTTTGACGGCTACACCGTCGCGCGGATCACCGACATGCCCGAGTTCGATGTCCACATCGTGCCCAGCGCCGAGCCGCCCACGGGCATGGGCGAGCCCGGCCTGCCGCCTCTGGCACCGGCGTTCGCCAATGCCATCGCTCGGCTGACCGGCAAGCCGCTGCGTCAGTTGCCGTTCAAACTGGCCTGACCGGCAGGCCGCCGTTTTCCGAGTATCGGCATCGTCAATGAATAGAGAGATGACGTCATGACACCAGAGGCGAACAAGGCAGTGATGATCCGTTTCACGGAGTTCATCAACTCCGCCAGCGAGACTCTGGCCGCGGAGCTCATTTCTCCAGATGCGATCTTCCATGTCCCCGGACGCAGCGAGCCGATGCGAGGCCCAGCGGGCTACCTCGCAATCATCCAAATGATGCGCGGCGGCTTCCCGGATATTCAATGGACGCTCGAGGAGATGGTCGCCGAAGGTGACAAGGTGGCTGCTCGCTTCACCATGCGAGGCACGCACCTTGGCACCTTCTTCGGCACCTCATCGACTGGGAAGACGATCGCGGTCCAGGCCCTGAACATCTATCGCCTCTCTCACGGACAGATCATCGAAGAAACCGGCCAACCCGATCTGCTCGGACTGCTTCAGCAAATAGGTGCGGTCCCTGCGAACTAGCGGCCGACCGGCAGGCCGCGGCACGGCGCCCTTTCGACATCGAGAACAGGAATAAACATGAGCAAGGTCTGGTTCATCACGGGTGCCGGAAGCGGCATCGGCGCGGCAACCGTCAAGGCGGCATTGAAGGCCGGCGATCGCGTCGTTGCGACTGGCCGCAACCTCGACAAGCTCCGCAATGCCCTGAACGACGTCGCGGGCGACAATCTCGCATTCGTCCCATTGGACGTCGCCGACGAGGCACAGGCGAAGCCTGCTGTCGACGCGGCGATCAAGGCGTTCGGGCGCGTCGACGTTCTCGTCAACAATGCCGGCTACAGCCTGCTCGGCAATTTCGAGGAGTTGAGCACGGCCGAAATCGAGCGGCTGATCGCGACCAATTTCTACGGCGTGATGTACGTGATGCGTGCGGTACTTCCGGTGATGCGCAAGCAGAGATCCGGCCGGATCATCAATATCAGCTCCCTCGCGGGTATCGTCGGCTTCAAGCATTGCGGGGCCTACAGCGCTGCAAAATTCGCGGTCGAAGGCCTGTCGGCATCGGTGGCCCACGAGGTCGAGCCGTTCGGTATCAGGATCGTGGCGGTCGAACCTGGTTTCTTCCGGACGGACCTCCTCGATGCGCACAACGCCAAATATGCCGGCAGCACGATCGAGGACTACGCCGCGGAAGGCACCGCCGAAAACATGTGGTCAGGCTATCACGGCGCCCAGCAGGGTGACCCGGCCAGGCTCGGTGACATCCTGGTCAAAATCGCCGGCATGGACAATCCGCCCGGGCAGTTCGTCGCCGGCAGCGACGCGCTCGCAGTGGTCCACCCGGCCCTCGAAGCTCGCCTTGCGGAATTGCGAGCTTACGTGGACCTGTCCAGGTCGACAGACGGCTCGTTCTGAGGTCACGCCGCCTTCTTGCTCTGCGCGAGCTGCGCCAGCTGCCGCATGATCTCGGTGGTGCCGGCGAGCCGCTCTTCCGGCGTCTCCCAGTCCTGGAAGAACACCACCTTCATGTCGGGCCGCACCTTCGCGGCCTGGCCGTGGCTGCGGATGAACGTGACCAGGCGGTCGGGATGCGCAAAGGAGTTGTCGCGGAAGGCGATGACGGCGCCCTTCGGACCGGCATCGATCTTCCCGACATTGGCCTGGCGGCAGAACGCCTTGATCGCGGCGACCTTGAACAGATAGCGGACCTCGTCCGGCAGCACGCCGAAACGGTCGCGCATCTCGGCGCCGAAATTCTCGATCTCTTCCTCGCTGTCGAGATCGGCGAGCCGCCGGTACAGCGACAGCCGTACCGAGAGATCGCCGACATAGTCCTCCGGGATCAGCACGGGCATGCCGATCGTGATGGTCGGCGACCAGCGGTCGGCCGCGGGCTCGGACACGCCGGCCTTGAGGTTGACGATCGCCTCTTCCAGCATCGACTGGTAGAGCTCGAAGCCGACCTCCTTGATGTGGCCGGACTGCTGCTCGCCGAGGATATTGCCGGCACCGCGGATGTCGAGGTCGTGCGAGGCGAGCTGGAAGCCTGCGCCGAGCGTCTCCAGCGATTGCAGCACGGTGAGCCGGCGCTCGGCCTGCGCCGTGATCTTCTGCTGCGCCGGCAATGTGAACAGCGCATAGGCGCGCAGCTTGGAGCGGCCGACACGGCCGCGGAGCTGGTAGAGCTGGGCGAGGCCGAACATGTCGGCGCGATGCACGATCAGCGTGTTGGCATTGGGAATGTCGAGGCCGGATTCGACGATGGTGGTCGACAGCAGGATGTCGAACTTGCCGTCGTAGAACGCGGTCATGATGTCCTCGATCACGGCGGGCGGCATCTGCCCGTGCGCGACCGCGACCTTCATCTCCGGCACGTTCTTGTCGAGGAAATCCTTGACCTCGGCGAGATCGTCGATGCGCGGCACCACGTAGAACGCCTGTCCGCCGCGATAGCGCTCGCGCAGCAGCGCCTCGCGGATCATCAGCAGATCATGCGGGGCGACGAAGGTGCGGACCGCAAGGCGATCGACCGGGGGCGAGGCAATGATCGAGAGCTCGCGGACACCGGTGAGGGCCAGCTGCAAGGTCCGCGGGATCGGCGTCGCCGACAGCGTCAGCACATGCACCTCGGCCCGGAGCGCCTTCAGCCGCTCCTTGTGGCTGACGCCGAAATGCTGCTCCTCGTCGACGATCAGGAGGCCAAGGTCGCGGAACTTGATCGCCTTGCCGAGCAGCGCATGGGTGCCGACGACGATGTCGACGGAGCCGTCGCCGAGCCCCTTCTTGACCTCGTTGAGCTGCTTGGTCGGGACCAGGCGCGAGGCCTGCGCGACCTGCACGGGAAAGCCCTTGAAGCGCTCGGTAAACGTCCTGTGGTGCTGGCGCGCGAGCAGCGTGGTCGGCACCACGACCGCGACCTGCTTGCCGTCGAGCGCCACCGCAAACGCGGCGCGCAGGGCCACCTCGGTCTTGCCGAAGCCGACGTCGCCGCAGATCAGCCGGTCCATCGGACGGCCCTTTTCGAGATCCTTCAGCGTGGATTCGATGGCCCCTAGCTGGTCCTCGGTCTCGTCATAGGGGAAGCGTGCGCAGAACTCGTCATAGACGCCCGGCTGCACCGGCAGCTTTGGCGCCTCGTGCAACTGCCGCTCGGCGGCGATCTTGATCAGTTCGCCCGCGATCTCGCGGATGCGGTTCTTCAGTTTTGCTTTTCGGGTCTGCCAGCCCGAGCCGCCGAGGCGGTCGAGCTCGACCGTGGTCTGGTCGGAGCCGTAGCGCGACAGCAGCTCGATGTTCTCGACCGGCAGGAACAGCTTTGCATCGGCGGCAT
This sequence comes from Bradyrhizobium sp. P5_C12, assembly GCF_054049735.1. Classification (NCBI taxonomy): domain Bacteria; kingdom Pseudomonadati; phylum Pseudomonadota; class Alphaproteobacteria; order Hyphomicrobiales; family Nitrobacteraceae; genus Bradyrhizobium; species Bradyrhizobium sp. P5_C12. The sequence continues at coordinate 136,484 of NZ_JBFULU010000007.1, read as the reverse complement.
AATGCAGCTCGAGACAATCATGCGGCGCGCCGGCGACGTCGAGGGTCTGGAGGCCGATGAAGCGGCCGATGCCGTGGTCGGCGTGGACGACGATGTCGCCGGCCGCCAGACTCGTGATCTCCGAGATGAAATTGTCGAGCTTGCGGCTCGCCTTGCGCGGCCGCACCAGGCGGTCGCCCAGGATGTCCTGCTCGCTGATGAGCGCGATCTCGTCGGTCTCGAAGCCGCTTTCGAGGCCGAGCACGGCCAGCATGGTCTCATTGCGCGGGGTCGCCTGCACCGTCCGCCAGCTGTTGACGCTGGTGGTGTGGGTCAGCTTGTGGTCGCGCAGCATCGAGGTCATGCGGTCGCGCGACCCCTCGCTCCACAGCGCGATCACGACCTTCTTGCGCTGGGCGTGCAAAGCCATCACATGCGCGACCACGGACTCGAACACGTTGACGGCGGTGTCGTTGCGCTCGGGCGCGAAGTCGCGGCCCTTGCGCGCGCCGGCATCGACGATGGTGGCGCCATCGGCAGGCACCGAAAACTGCGTCAGCCGCGCCAGCGGCACATCGGCGAGCCGCTTGCCCCACTCGTCCTCGGTCAGATAGAGCCGGTCCGGCGGCAGGGGCTTGTAGATGGCGCCGCCGCCGGGATGCTCCATCGCATCGCGGCGGGCTTCGTAATAATCCTGGATCTGCTTGAAGCGCTCGCGGACGGCGTCCTCGGCCTGCGGCTCGATCGCCACGGCTGCGCCCTGCAGATAGTCGAACAGCGTGTCCATCCGGTCCTGGAACAGCGGCAGCCAGTGCTCCATGCCGGGATGGCGGCGGCCCTCGCTGACGGCCTCGTAGAGCGCATCGTCGCGCTCGGGCGCGCCGAATTCGGCGACATAACCCATGCGGAAGCGGCGGATGGTGTCGGTGACGAGCTGGAATTCCGAGATCGGAACCAGGTCGAGCGAGCGCATGTCGAGCAGCGTGCGCTGGGTCTCGGCATCGAAGGAGCGGATCGATTCCAGGCTGTCGCCGAAGAAGTCGAAGCGGACGGGCTGGTCGAGGCCAGCCGGAAACAGATCGAGGATGCCGCCGCGCACAGCATATTCGCCGGGCTCGCGCACGGTCGAGGAGCGGTTGTAGCCGTTGTGCTCGAGCCAGGCGACGATGGTGTCCATCGGCACGACGTTGCCGGGCGCAACCGACAGCGCCTGCGCCGCGACCAGATCGCGCGAGGGCACGCGCTGCACGATTGCATTCACCGACGTCAGCACGATCAGCGGCTTGTCGCTGCCGGCGAGCGAGGCGAGCCGCGCCAGCGTGGTCAGGCGCTGGGCGAGAACCCCGCCATGCGGCGACACGCGGTCATAGGGCTGACAGTCCCAGGCCGGGAACTGGAGCACCGGCAGATCGGGCGCGAAGAATTGCAGCGCGCGCTCGAGCTGCTGCATGCGCGGACCGTCGCGGCAGATCACAGTGAGGCTGACCGCCGGCTTCTTCGGCCGCGCCGCGATGGCGCGGGCGAGATCGGAGATGACGAGGCCCTCGGCGCCTTCGGCGACGTTGGCAAGCGTCAGCGCGCGGCCCGGCGTGAGCAGCTCGGCCGGCGACTTCAACGGCTGTTTCATGCGTTGCGGTCCGCGATCGGAAACGACTTGATACGGTCAAACAGCGCGCCGGTGACGTCGGCCGCCAGCACCTTGTCGCCGGTGATGGCGGCGTAGAGGTCGGGATCGTTGACCTCGAGCAGGCGCTCGAGCTCGGCCAGCTCGGCATCGGACAGGTTGCCGATCTCGGCATCGGCGAAGCGGCCGAGAATCAGGTCCATCTCGCGCGTGCCGCGGTGCCAGCAGCGGAACAGAAGCCGCTTGCGGCGGTCGTCCAGGCCGCTGCTCGATCGTGTCGTTCCCGTCATGTCTCAAATCCAGTCAAACGCCAAAAGCCCGGACGTGCCGGGCCGGCGTGATATAGCCACTCGAACCGCCCGTGTCAGCCCTTTGTTGGGGCAATTGTTTGAGACCGTCATTGCCGGGCTTGACCCGGCAATCCATCGTCATTGAAAGATGGATGCGCGGGTCCCTGCTCCGCCAAAGGCTTCGCCGGGCTTTCGACCTCGGGCCGGCGAAGCCTTGGCGAAGACGGCAAGCCCGCGCATGACGAATGTTGCAAGAATGCGCCCCAGCCTGCTCAATCCGCTGTTTGCTGCCGTGACCAGCCTTGCCGGCGTCGGTCCGAGGCAGGACAAGCTGCTGCGCTATCTGCTCAGCCGCGATGAGACGCCGCGGCTGGTCGACCTGCTGCTGCATCTGCCGAGCCAGGTCATCGACCGCCGCGCACGGCCGAAGATCCGCGATGCCGTCCAGGGAACCATGGTCACGCTGGAGGTCACCGTCGACCGCCACCGCCCGCCGCCGCCGCGCAACGCGCGCGCGCCCTATCTGGTCTATGCCAGCGACGACACCGGCGACGTCGTGCTGACCTTCTTTCGCGCCAAGCCCGGCTATGTCGAGAAGCTGCTGCCGATGGGCGAGAAGCGGTTCGTCTCCGGCACGCTCCAGATGTATGACGGCATCCCGCAGATCGTGCATCCCGACCGCGTGCTCGACGAGGAGGCCATCGCCAAGCTCTCTGGCATCGATCCCGTCTATCCCTTGACGGAAGGGCTGGCGCTCGGCTCGCTCCGCCGCGCGGTCGCGCAGGCGCTGCAAAAGCTGCCGGCCTTGCCGGAATGGATCAGCCCCGAGGTGCTGCGCCGCTGCAATTTCCCGCCGATCGCCGAGGCGCTCACCCGCGTGCATCAGCCGGTCGAGCTCACGGACATCCTGCCCGAAAAACCCTACTGGTCGCGCCTCGCCTTTGACGAACTGCTCGCCGGCCAGCTCGCGCTCGCCCTGATCCGCGCCCAGTTGCGCCGCCCGGCCGGCGTGCGCAATGCCGGTGACGGGCACCTGCGCAGCAGGATCATCGACGCCCTGCCCTATGCGCTGACGCCGTCCCAGCGCAGCGCCGCGGCAGCCATCGCCGACGATCTGCAACAGCCGGTGCGCATGCTGCGGCTGCTCCAGGGCGATGTCGGCTCCGGCAAGACCGTGGTGGCACTGCTGGCCGCCGCAGCGGTGGCCGAAGTCGGCAAGCAGGCCGCGCTGATGGCCCCGACCGAAATTCTGGCGCGCCAGCACATCAAGACCATYGCGCCGCTTGCCGAGCCCGCCGGGATACGGGTCGAGATCCTCACCGGCCGCGAAAAGGGCAAGGAGCGGCGCGAGCTCCTCGCACGGCTCGCCGAGGGCGAGATCGACCTGCTCGTCGGCACCCACGCGCTGATCCAGGACGACGTGACCTTCAACGATCTCGCGCTCGCCATCGTCGACGAGCAGCACCGCTTCGGCGTGCGCGAGCGGCTGGCGCTGACCTCGAAGGGCGAGGCCGTCGACGTGCTGGTGCTGAGCGCAACCCCGATCCCGCGCACGCTGGTGCTGACCTATTTCGGCGACATGGATGTGTCCGAGCTGCGCGAAAAGCCGGCCGGCCGCCAGCCGATCGAAACCCGCACCATTTCGATGAGCCGCCTCGACGAGGTCACGGAGAGCGTCGGCCGCGCGCTGCAGGCGGGCAAGCTGGTCTACTGGATCTGCCCGCTGGTCGAGGAATCCGAGGCCGAAGGCACCGAGCACCTCACCAATGCGACGAAACGTTTCGAAAACTTGCAGAAGCGGTTCGGCGATCGCGTCGGCCTCGTCCACGGCCAGATGAAGGGCACTGAAAAGGACCGGGTGATGGCGCAGTTCGCCGCGCACGAGATCGGGCTGCTGGTCGCGACCACCGTGGTCGAGGTCGGCGTCGACGTGCCGGCCGCCACCATCATGGTGATCGAGAACGCCGAGCGGTTTGGACTTGCGCAACTGCACCAGCTCCGCGGGCGCATCGGGCGCGGCTCGGAAGCCTCGACCTGCCTGCTGCTCTACTCGGAGCCGCTCGGCGAGATGTCGAAGGCGCGGCTGAAGGTGATCCGCGAGACCACCGACGGCTTTCGCATCGCCGAGGAGGACCTGAAGCTGCGCGGCGAAGGCGACGTGCTGGGCGTGCGCCAGAGCGGCCTGCCCGGCTACCGTATCGCGCGCTCCGAAGTGCACGGCCAGCTGATCACGCAGGCCCGCGACGAGGCGCTGCGCATCATGAAGGACGATCCGAAGCTCAAGGGCGAGCGCGGCGAGGCGCTGCGGTGCCTGCTCTATCTCTATGAGCGCGATGAGGCGATCCCGCTGATCGGAGCGGGTTAGCTCGCGGCTCTTTGGCGTCCGACTTCATAGGCCGCCACATGCGCGCGGGCGAGATCCAGCAAGGGCGTGTCGATGCCCAGCGTACGGGCCCGATTGGCCATATCGCCGAGGATATGTTCTGCCTCGGTGATCGAACCGCGTTCGATGTCCCGCAGCATCGAGGCCTTGAGCGGCGAGTCCAGGGTCGTGAAAAGCTTTCGGTCAAACTCGATGAACGGAGCGCGCGGCTCGAACCCCGAAGCCGTCGCAACGGTGCAGCATTCCGCGAATAACCGAAAAATGGACTGTTCGCCGTTCGGCACGGCCAAAATGTCTCCGATACTCGCGCGCATCAGGCAGGTGATGCCGGCCAGCGTGCTGAGCTGGACGAACTTCTCCCACATGTCCTGCATGATCGCTTCGCTGGCGCGCACATCAATACCCGAGACCTGGAGCAGCGCCTCCAACGCGAGCGCACGCTCGCTCAACGAACCCTTGATCTCGCCGAAGACGATCGTCTGATTGGCCATGAACTGAACGACACGACCATCCGCATCGAGGCCGGCACTGACGTTCGCCAACCCGCCGAGAACGCGCGTCGCGCCGAACCGCGCGGTCAGAGCGTCGATATGTTTCAACCCGTTGAGTATCGGCAAAATCATCGTGTTGGCGCCAACTGCCGGGGCAAACTGGGCCATCGCATCGTCGAGCGAATAGGATTTCACCCCGACGAGCACGACGTCGAACGGCTCCTTGAGATCATTTGCCAGGATGATCTTCGGCTGCACGGCAAAGTCACCATGCGGGCTCACGACCTGCAATCCATTCCGCCGCAAATGCTCGGCCCGCCCGGACCGCACCAGAAAGGTCACGTCGCCGCCGGCTCGGACCAGGCAAGCTCCGTAATAGCCTCCGAGCGCTCCCGCGCCGATCACCAGCACTCTCATTCGAACTCCCGTTGCAGAAGAACTGCTTCCGCACAGACAATAACAGATGAGCCTCGCAATGACGACGTGGACAGAGCCGTTTCAGAAGACCTACCCTTTCGCCGCGGTCGACTTCATGCAACCTTGCGGCGATGCGCCGGATCATCGTCGTTGGCTGCCAGGGAAGCGGAAAGACGAGCCTCGCCCTGAAGCTCGGGCAAAAGCTCGCGCTGCCGGTGGTGCATCTCGACGTGCTCTACTGGCGGCCGGGCTGGAAGCCGTCCGACAAGCCGAGCTTTCGGACACGCGTCACTGAAGCGATCGCGGGCGATGAATGGGTCGTTGATGGCAGCTTCTCGGGGCTTGCCTTCGATCTCACGCTCGCGCGCGCTGATACGCTGGTCGTGATCGACCGCCCGCGCTGGCTCTGCCAATGGCGCATTCTCTGGCGTTCGGCTTTCGATCGCGACAAGACGCGGCCCGACCTGCCCGAGGCGTGCCCGGAACAGTTCGACTGGAAATTGATGCGGGAGGCGTGGCGCTACGACACGGAACGCGTGCCTGTCATCGAGGCCGAGCGTGGTCAGTATGGCGCGGACGTCCCGGTCGTGCGGCTCGCAAGCGACCGGGACATCCAATGTTTCCTGGATTCAGTTCTGGTGCATGGCAAGTGATCCATTGCCGTGACGTCAGACCGGACGACTAGGCCTTCTTCTGCGCGATGCTCGCCGCAAATGCCTTCATCAGCCCGGCATCCACCGCCTCGCCGTTCGCGTCCTCGGCAAGGTGCTCGAACCACCGCGCAAAACCCTCGTAGATCTGGGCGGCTGGATGGTCGGCGCCAAGAAAGCCGGAAATCTCGCGCATCTCCGCGACCCAGCGATAGGCTTTTGGAAGCATGTCCGGCAGCGCCACTTCGAGCCGCGCCAGAATCGCGGGCTGGCTCAATGCGAGCTCGTCGCGCAGCGCATCGGCCGCGCCGGCCTTGGTTGCCGCGATCACCATGGCCGAGCCGATGCCGGCAAGGCCCTTGACGATGCCGGCATAGGACATCTTGAGCGCCGAGGCTGCGCCGACCGGGCCTTCGACGATGCGCACGTCGAGACCGAAATCCTTCAGAACCGCGGCATCCCTGGCGTACTCGCCGGACATGTAGAAGGCCGGGCTCTTGCCGCCGGGCTGCGGCGGGAAGCCGATGATGCCGCCATCCACGAACGGCGCCTGTGCCGAGCCGATGATCTCCTCGATCCGTTGTACGGTATCGACGTTGACCGCGTTGCAATCGACCACGAGCGGCTTCTTCGCGCGCCGGACGATCAGCGCGGCCAGGCGTTCGGCCAAAGCCACGGCTTCGCCCGGCGGCACAATCGAGAGGATGATGTCGGCGTCCGCAATCGCGTCGTCCTCGGCGCCGACCATGCCGGCATCCGCCGCGCGTTTCAGCGTCGCCTCGCTGCGCCCCTTCAACGACGTCAAGACGCGCGCGCCGTTTTCGCTGAGGCGGCGGGCCACGGCGCTGCCCATGGCGCCGGGTGCGAGGATCGCAATGGTTTTGGACATCGTGCACTCCAGGTCGAAGTTCAACCGGGAGATTAGCAGAGGACGAAAGTGCTTGGGTGAATGCGGCCATCCGAAACGGGAATGGCCCTACTCCACCTTCGCAGGCTGGGGCTTGAGCGCCGCCGCATTGGCGATGCGGGCGGCGTTCGCCATGCCGGCGAGCGCCGCGGCCTTCTTCGGGTCGGGCGCCGCGCCCGGCTGCACCACGCCGGCCGACATGATCAGCGTTGCGGCGTCCTCGGTGCTCATGTCGACCTCGACGATCTTGCTCTTGGGCACGTAGAAGAAGAAGCCGGTGGTCGGGTTCGGCGAGCACGGCAGGAACACCGAGACGTGCTCCTCCTGCCCCGGCAGGCTGCGCGCGACCTCTTCGTTCGGCGACTGCGAGATCAGCACGATCGACCACATGCCCGGCGAGGGAAACTCGACCAGGCCGACCTTCCGGAAGCTCGAGCCCTTGCCCGAGAACAGCGTCTCGAACACCTGCTTCAAGCCGCGATAGATGGCGCGCACGGCCGGGATCCGGCCGAGAAAGGTCTCGCCGATATCGACCAGCGTCCGGCCGATCAGGTTGGCCGCGAGGAATCCGACCAGCGTCAGCGTGAAGAATGCGACAATCAGTCCCCAACCGGGAACGACATACGGCAAATAGGTTTCGGGCCGGTAGGCCAACGGCACGAAGGGGCGCACTACGCCATCGACCCAGGTGACGAACCACCATACCAGATACAGGGTGATCGCAATCGGCCCCGTCACCACGAGGCCGGTGAGAAAATAATTGCGAAAGCGGCCCATCAGGCCGGTATGAGGTTCCGGGATGGGATCAAGCGGCGCAGGCGCGTCGTCGCGGGGGGTCATTCGGGTTCCAGGTCGGTCGCTTCGGTCCAAGCTAGGGTCTTCTAGCAGGTTTTGGAAGAGCGCGGCCTGATCCTTCTGCCTATTCCACGGTCACTGATTTCGCGAGGTTGCGCGGCTGGTCGACGTCGGTGCCCATGATAACAGCCGTATGATAGGCAAGCAGCTGCACGGGGACGGCATAAACCATCGGCGTGAACGCCGCCGCCATGTCGGGCATGACGATGGTGACGAGTGATTCGACGGTCGCCTCCGCCGCGCCCTTGGCATCGGTCATCAGGATGATGTTGCCGCCGCGGGCGGCGACCTCCTGCATGTTCGAGACGGTCTTTTCGAACACCCGGTCGTAAGGCGCGATGACGACGACCGGCATGGTCTCGTCGATCAGCGCGATCGGGCCGTGCTTGAGCTCGCCGGCGGCATAGCCTTCGGCGTGGATGTAGGAGATTTCCTTCAGCTTCAGCGCGCCCTCGAGCGCGAGCGGAAAGCTGGTGCCGCGGCCGAGATAGAGCACGTCGCGCGACTTCGCGATCTCGCGCGCGAGCTTCTCGATCTGGAGCTCGGTGGTGAGCGCGGCCGCCATCAGGCGCGGAATCTCGACGAGGCCGTGGACCAGCTTGGTCTCGTCCGCCTCGGACAATTCGCCGCGCCCCCTGCCGGCCGCGATTGCAAGATTTGCCAGCACCATGAGCTGGCAGGTGAAGGCCTTGGTCGAGGCAACGCCGATCTCGGGCCCGGCGAGCGTTGGCAGCACGGTCTCGCTCTCGCGCGCGATCGTCGAGGTCGGCACGTTGACGACGGCCACCGTATGCACGCCCTGATCCTTGGCGTAGCGCAGCGCCGCCAGGGTGTCGGCGGTCTCGCCCGATTGCGAGATGAAGATCGCCAGATCGCCCTTGCGCAAGGGCGCCTCGCGATAGCGGAATTCGGAGGCGACATCGACCTCGACCGGCACGCGCGCAAAGCGCTCGAACCAGTATTTTGCGACGAAGCCGGCATAGCTCGCGGTGCCGCAGGCGGTGATGTTGATGCGCTGGATGGTCTTGAAGTCAAACGGCAGCTTGACCGGCAGCGAGACGCGCTCGGTCGCCATGTCGACATAGCGCGCCAGGGTGTGGCCGACCACTTCCGGCTGCTCGTGGATCTCCTTCGCCATGAAGTGGCGGTAGTTGGCCTTGTCGACCAGCGAGGTCGAGGCGGCGTGCTTGATCTTGTCGCGCTGGACGGTGTGGCCGCCCTTGTCGAAGATATCAGCGCTGGTGTGAGTCAGGACGACCCAGTCGCCATCCTCGAGATAGCTGATCGTGTCGGTGAACGGGCCGAGCGCGATGGCGTCGGAGCCGAGATACATCTCGCCGTTGCCATAGCCGATCGCGAGCGGCGGGCCGTTGCGGGCGCCGATCATCAGATCGTCCTCGCCGGCGAAGATGAAGCCGAGCGCGAAGGCGCCGCGCAGCCGCGCCAGCGTCAGCTTCACCGCTTCGACGGGCTTGTTGCCGCGCGTCAGCAGATCGTCGACGAGATGCAGCACGATCTCGGTGTCGGTCTCGGTGTGGAACACCGTGCCCTTCTTCTCGAGCTCCTCGCGCAGCTCGCGGAAATTCTCGATGATGCCGTTGTGGACGACGGCGACGCGCTCGGTCGCATGCGGGTGGGCGTTGTGCACGGTCGGTTTGCCGTGGGTGGCCCAGCGGGTGTGACCGATGCCGGTGGTGCCCTTCAGCGGCTCGGCTTCCAGCCGCTTCTCCAGATTCTTCAGCTTGCCCTCGGCGCGGCGGCGCTCGAGATGCTTGCCTTCGAGCGTGGCGACGCCCGCGGAGTCATAACCGCGATATTCGAGACGTTTGAGCGAATCCACCAATTGCTCTGCAACCGGCTCGCGCCCGAGAATGCCGACAATCCCGCACATGCGGATCAATATCCCCCAAATCGTCGAAAAATCGCCTAAACGACGCGCTCGGTTTCTATCGAAGTTCGCAACGAACCGGATACTCAACAATTATTGCGGATTGCGACAGCACCAAATGGTGGTAGCCCTAACGTGCGTCGATTTGGCCGGCCTTTAACCCCGCACATTAACTCGCTGTCAATAAATTTGGCCAACGATTCCCATCAAGGAGATCAAGGCCATGAAAGGCTCGTCCGACCGCAAAGGTCTGTCATCGAGGTATATGAGCGCCAGCGAGACCTCGGGCACGCACCTCGCCCACTGGCCGCCACCCCAGCGCGGCAGGGAAAACAAGCCCGTCTTCGTCAAGCACGCCGCCGGCGAACCGGCCAAGCGTGCCAAGCCGCGCGGCTGGCGCCTGACCCGCGCGATCTTCTCGGAATTCTCCGACGACCAATAGCGGAAGGCCCTACCACCCCAGCACCAGGGCAAACACCAGGAAAACGACGAACGCCCAGAACGCCAGTCCGGTGAACAGCGACGCGATCTCGTTTGGGCGGCGCTCGCCGAACTGTTCCAGCACCCATTGTCCCGGCGGCGTGATGACGCGCTTGACGAGGAATGCGATCATATCGTCGATGAAGTCGTCGTCCACGAGCGCAGCCCTAACAGCACCGATCAGGGGCCGGCACGCGGCTGCTCATTTCTCCGGCTTCTTGCCGCCGGTCTTCAGCTCGCGATAGCGCGTAGCGCCGCCTTCGCGGATGGTCTGCTGATTGCGCTCCAGCGCCATCGCATCGTCGGGCACGTCGCGCGTGATCACCGAGCCCGAACCGATATAGGCGCCATTGCCGATCTTCACCGGAGCCACCAGCGAGGAATTGGTGCCGACGAAAGCGCCCTTCCCGATGATGGTCTTGTGCTTCTTGAAGCCATCGTAGTTGCAGGTGATGGTGCCGGCGCCGATGTTGGAATTGGCGCCGACGGTGGCGTCGCCGATGTAGGAGAGATGGTTGACCTTGACGCCGGCCTCCAGCGTCGCCGCCTTGGTCTCCACGAAATTGCCGATGCGCGCGCCGTCGCCGAGCGAGGTGCCGGGCCTGAGCCGCGCATAGGGGCCGATCGAGACGTTCTTGCCGAGCTTGGTCTCGACGATGTGCGAGAACGAGTGGATCACGGTGCCGTCGGCGATCGACACGCCGGGGCCGATCACCACGAACGGCTCGATGGTCACGTCCTTGCCGAACACGGTATCGGCGGCGAGATATACGGTCTCGGGCGCGATCAGCGTGACGCCGGCCTCCATCGCGGCCTTGCGCAGCCGCGCCTGCATCACGGCTTCCGCTTCCGCTAGCTGCGCCTTGGTGTTGATGCCGCGCACCTCGTCCTCGCTGGTCTCGATCACCACGGACTCCCATCCCTGTTCGCGGACGATACCGACCGCATCCGTCAGATAATATTCGCCCTTGGAATTGGCATTGCCGATCCGCTCGAGGATCGCGAGCGCGCGGCGCCCGTCGATCGCCATCACGCCGGCATTGCACAGATCGATCTTGCGCTCCTCAGTGCTGGCATCGGCCTGCTCGCGGATCGCGACCAGCCGGTCGCCCTCGACGATGAAGCGGCCGTAGCCGGTGGGATCGGCGGCGCGGAAGCCGAGCGCGGCGATCGCGGCGCCGTTGGCGAGCGGCGCGCGCAGCCGCGCAAAGGTCTCGGCCGAGATCAGCGGCGTGTCGCCGAACGCGATCAGGAGATCGTCGACGCCGGCCGCGATCGCCTCGCGCGCCGCCAGCACCGCATGCGCAGTGCCGAGCCGCTCGGCCTGCACGAAGGTGAGCGCATCGGGGCGGATCCGCCTGGCCTCCTCCGCCACCGCCTGATGGTCCGGGCCGATCACGACGGCGAGTGACGTGCCGGTTCCCTTGGGTGCTGCGGCTAGCACATGGGCGAGCAGCGTCTGGTGAGCTACGGGATGCAGCACTTTCGGCAGCTGTGAGCGCATGCGCGTGCCTTCGCCGGCGGCGAGCACGATCGTGAGGCTTGAGCGGGCGGTCATCGCAATCCTGTCAGATACGGCCGAATCAACTGGCGCGGCAGGCGGCAGGCCGCCCTCATGCTGCCTGCCTTGCTACCCCCGCAAACGCCCGGAATTCAAGTGCGGCACGCTTTTCCTGTTAATGTTCCCTGATTGATTCGGGGAAGCCGGACAGGGCTGGGCAACTTTACGTTCATGGCAAAGGATTCCGATCCACTGGCGGATGCCTTCGGCACCAAGGAGACCGGCGGGCTGTTCTCAGCGCTTTTGGCCGAAGAGAGCACGTTCGACCGCCGCATGATGTGGCGGCTGGGCTCGTGGGGCGTGGCGGCCGTCGGCGCCGTCGTGGTCGCGGTGATGGCCAACCAGGCCCAGCTCGGCTGGCGGCGCGACCAGGCCGCGTCCGTCGATCTGTCGCGGCAGGCCGACAGGCTCCAGCTGCTGACCAAGGAAAGCCAGAACGAAGCCCGACGGCTCGCCGCCGCGATCGAGACGCTGAACACCGATCGCGACCGGCTCTATTCGCGCGTCACCGTGCTGGAGCAAGGGCTCGATTCCGTCACCGGCGCCATCGCCAAGCAGAACGCCGCGCCGCCGCAGGCGTCCGCATCGAAGCCGCAGGACATGCCGGTGGCCGCGGCGCAGACCGCGCCCGCCGCACCCAGCATTGCGCCGGTCGCCTCGGCGCCGGCCAACGACAAGCCGCGCGCAGACGCCGCCAAGGATTCGCCGAAGGACGCCGCGAAGGACCAGGCGAGCCCGCAGTCCGCGGCCGCCGCCTCGCTGGTCGCGCAGTCGCCGGCGACGACATCGGCGCTGCCGATGCTTCCGCTGGTGCCGTCCAAGTCGATCATGGCGCCGCCTGATCCGGCCGCATCGAAACTGATGCAGCCCGAAGCAACCGAGAAGAAGCCCGAACCGGCGCCCGCCCCGACCGAGGTCGCTGCGGCACCGGCCAAGCCGCCGGAGGCAACCAAGACCCCGGAAGCGGCCGAGAGCGAGGCTCCTTCAATCGCCGTTCAGCAGACGCGCTTCGCCATCGATCTCGGCGGCGCCAACTCGCTCGATGGCCTGCGCGCGCTCTGGCGCGGCGTGACCAAGTCGAATCCGGAGATCGCGGCGCTGCGGCCGATCATCATGATCAAGGAGGGCACCACCGGCCTCGGCATGCAGCTGCGTCTCGGTGCCGGTCCCCTCGTCAACGCGGCCGCCGCCGCAAAGCTCTGCGCTGGGCTGGCGGAGAACGACCGCCACTGCGAGACCACCGTGTTCGACGGCCAGCGGCTGTCGATGCGCGGTGGTTCGGAGAAGGGCCAAGAAAAGTCTCAGGACCGGATTCAGGAAAAGAACGGCGAGAAGAACCCGGACGCGGTGCCGCAAGCCGAGACCGCACCTGCGCCTGCCCCCACCGCCAAGCCGGACAAGCGCCGCCGCAGCTATTCATCGAAACGCTCGTCGAAGCGCGAGGAGCCTGCGCCGGCGCCTGCGGCGCAGCCAGCACCGGCAAAGCCGGAGACAGCGTCGGCGGGATCGACGTTGTCGTCGTTCTTCAGGCGGTAGCGACCGGGAACCCGAACTTGTGGTAGAGACCTGACAGCTTCGATCAGGACTAGCCATGCACACAAGCTACGACGACATCATCTCCCGCATCAGCACGCCTCCGATCTGGTTCGACGAGCATGCTGTACCCCGCTATTGCGCCTTCGAGCCTGCACGCTCAGCAAATATTCACATCGGCGAAATCGCGCTTGTTGAGATTACCTGTCAGTCGTGCAAGCGCAAATTCCACGTCGCGCTATCGGCGGTCAATTTCCGAGAGGGGACGATCGCCCAGGCCATCCGTAGCAAGACGCTACATTATGGTGATCCGCCCCGCCACGATGGCGATCCAGACGACCTTAATGCATGCCGTGCTGGCGCAAGCATGAACAGCGAGCCGCGGCGAGTGATCGAATACTGGTATCGCCACGATCCCCGCTTCGTTAAGGGCACCCGGGTTATCAACATGGATTACTTCAAATGGGCACGCGATCCGTCGCTCGAGGTTGATATTCAGCGCGACAGGATCAACCAACGTTAGCGGCCACCGTAAGTTTCGTTCGCAAATTCGCGAAGAAAGGTCCGCCTCCCCTGTTGCCCCCTCCCGTCATCCCGACCATATTGCGCGCATGACAAAAAAGCCCTTCCGCCTCACGCCCTACCAGGTGCAGTTCCTGATCGTCGTCGGCTTCGTGTCCGTCGGCTATGCGCTCTATCTGCGCTATCTCGGAATCGAGAACTCGCAGGTCGGGCTCGCCTGCGATGCCGGCCTTCAGACGCTGATCTGCAAGGCGCGCGCGGTCTCGACGGTGCTGTTCAAGAATTCGGTGTTCGGCATCGTCGCGCTGGTGGCTGCGACGCTGAACCTGATGCGGCCCTCGATCGTGCTGTTGACCGTCGGCATCATCGCCGCCGGCCTCGGCATCGTGCTCTACAACGTCGTGCTGTCGGGGCTGGCGATCGGCCTGCTCATCCTTGGATTTGCTCGGCCCGCGCCCGCCACAGCGTGAGCGCGAACAGCAAATAGATCGCGCAGGTCCACAGCGACTGCCAGTTCTCGCGGCCTTCGCTGACGAGGACATAGGCCGCCGCCAGCGTCAGCACGCCCGCGAACACCGCCTCCGCGATCGGACGCTGGCCGATCTGCGGCCGGTTCAGCATCAGGATCGCGAACGGCACCACCGCCATCGTCAGCGAGGCGTAGGGGAAGTCGTGGTAGCGCGGATCGAACACGAAGCCGAGCGCGGTCTGTGCCGCGATCACCGCGGTCACCGCCAGCGTCAGGCCGAGCACGGCGGTGAGCTTTGACCATTTCCGCCCTGCGCTCGGGCCGAGCAGGTCGAGGAAGGTCGGCAGGCTGCGGCCGATGACCAGCGCCTGCGCGCAGAAGATCGGCGACAGGATGCCTGCCAGAAGCAGCGCGCCCCAGTGCAGCCAGCCGCCCAGGCCATAGCTCTCATAGTACATCTTGTCGGCGCCGATCCCGAGCAGGATGCCTGCCGATGTCGCCGAGATGCAGACGCCGAGCCAGGCCGAGAAGCGCGGCGTCCAGGGCCGCCGCCGCAGCGTGATGAGCGCGACCGCGAACACCAGCACGCTCAGGCCCATGCCGGCGCCCATGTACCATTTCCAGAACGGGAAATTGCTGATCGGCTCACCCGGCGGATATTTCAGGTTCCGGCGCACCGAGTCATAGAGGCCCCAATAGCCGCCCACGGTGCCCTCGAGCTTGCGCTTCCAAGGCTGGTCGTAGGACTCGATCAGGTTGACTCGGAATTTCTGCGCTTTCGCAAGGCTCAGGATTTCCGAGACCACCCGCGCCTGGTTGGTGCGCGACGGCAGCGCGCCCTCGCGCATGCGCCCTTCGCTTGGCCAGCCGGTTTCGCCGATCAGGATTTCCTTGCCGGGGAACGCCACCGCCATCCGCTCGCGGATCGATTCGACATGGGCGGCCGCGAATTTCGCGCGCACCGGATTGTCTTCCCAATAGGGCAGGATGTGGATCGTGACGAAGTCGACGGCCTCGTAGACCTCGCGGTTCCTGAGCCAGAACTCCCAGACGTCGGCATAGGTGACGGGCACGCTGACCTGGGCCTTCACCGAGCGGATGATCGACACGAGGTCGGCGGTCGTCATCTCACCGCGCAGCAGCACCTCATTGCCGACGATGACGGCGGTGATGATTCCCGGGAAATCCTTGCTGAGGCGGACGGCGAGCGCCGCCTGCTCAAGATTCTTGGTACGGTTGCTGGAGAGCCAGATGCCCTGGAGCACCTTCAGCCCACCGACCTTGGCGGCGATCGCCGGCACCTGGTCGAGCCCGTTCTCCATCGAATAGGTGCRGACGCAGTCGGTGATCTCCTTGAGCTGGCGCAGGTCCTGCTCGATCTGATCGGCCTCGATATGGGTCCACGCGTTCAGCGGCGATTGCTCGCCGCGGAACGGCGCGTAGGACACGCATTGCACCTTGTCGGCGGGATCGATCGGGGCGCGCGCGAGCGTGATCGGCGTGGCCAGCCACCACCACACGGCAGCAATCGCACCCAGCGAAACGAGCAGAAGCGCCAGTGGCGTACGAAGAGAAATTGGTTCCATCCTCCACGAAGGGCCCGTCGATTACCTGCTCGCACGCCATCTGCCAAGGGGGGCCGGCGGCATTAGGGCCGATCCGTCCCGCTCTCCCGTAAAATCGCCTGCGGCCGTTCGACCGGGACTTAGCATCGTGACTTTGCTGGACAAAATTCGAAATACAGGTCATGGGATTTTGCGGGACTTTTCCGCCGCATTGGAGACCCATTTGGACGCCATCAGCTAGCGCGTCTGCGAGGTCCTGGCGCGGGCGGTCAGCGGAGATATTGGGGAATTCATGCGGCAACGGGTGCTTGAGTTACGAAATGCGGTCCTGCGGCAGTTCGCCGCCACCTTGGCCGTCTCCTCCCTTGTCCTGCTGGTCGGCCTCGGTGGCGCCTCCGCCCAGAGCGGCGCGCCCGCCCCTGACCAGGGCAAGGCCGCCGCCCAGCCCGCCGACGCCGCCAAGGATACCGCCCAGAACCAGCGCCGCACCGACGAGTTCGCAGAAGCCGCCCAGGTCATCAACGGTCCGGCCGGCAACCCCGAATGCGTCTGGCTCGGCCGGCGCGTGGTGCGGCTGATGTGGCGGGATGACCTCGATACCGCGTTCCGCCATCTCGACCTCTACGACCGCTTCGGTTGCCCTGGCGGCCACATCCAGGCTGCCTTCCGCTGCCTGACCCGCTTCGGCGGCCAGATCGATCCCAAGGTTGCGGAGACCCTGGACAGCCGCGTGCACGCCTGCTGGATCAACCCGGCATCCCAGCCGCAGCAGGCGGCCGCCGCGGCCTCGCAGCCGGCGGCACCGACCACCGGGAATTCGCCGCCGCCGCAGCCGGCCGCAAGCCCCTCGCCCGCGGCAAGCCCGTCGCCGGCGCCCCCGAAATAGCCGCGATCGTTTCAGCGTTCGTTCAGGAACGATCGGCGATAGATGCGGTTGGCACTGCCGCGCGCTCACCAAAATGCCATGCCCTCATAAGGTCATGAGGCTATGACAGTTGTGAAACCGCGCGGCAGAGGTATGCTCCATTTGCCGCGGACTCGGTCGGATCTCGGGGTCGGATCCGCTTCCCTGCCACCTCAGCCCCGTTTGGTTTAGCCGCGATGCGCGTTGTCGCCGCCGTTCTGTTGCTCGTGTCCGTGCTTCACGCCGGCATCTGGGGAGTCTTGCGCGACAGGGAACCTGCGCCGGACTTCAGGGGCCTGTTGCCCAGCGTCTCCTACGCGCCGTTCGAGGGCGCGGCCCATCCTGATATCGACAACATCCCGACCGTCGAGAAAATCCGCGCCGACCTGAAGACGCTGTCGACGATGACGCGCGCGATCCGGCTCTATTCGTCGACCGGCGGCGTGGAACTGGTGCCGCCGATCGCCGCCGAGTTCGGCCTCAAGGTCACCRTCGGCGCCTGGATCGACAAGGACAAGGATCGCAACGAGCGCGAGATCAAGGCCGCGATCGAGCTCGCGCGCAAGAACAGCAACGTCAACGGCGTCGTGGTCGGCAACGAGGTGATCTACCGCGGCGAGCAGAAGGTCGAAGACCTCATCGAGATGATCAAGAAGGTCAAGGGCGCGGTCCGCGTTCCCGTGACCACCGGCGAGATCTGGAACATCTGGCGCGACAATCCCGACCTCGGCTCCAACGTCGATTTCATCGCCGCCCACGTGCTGCCCTATTGGGAAAATTTCCGCTCGGACCAGGCGGTCGACCAGGCCGTCGACCGCTACAACCTGCTGCGCAATCTGTTCCCCGGCAAGCGCATCGTGATCGCCGAGTTCGGCTGGCCGAGCGCGGGCTATAATTTGCGCAACGCCGACCCCGGTCCGTTCCAGCAGGCGCTGACGCTGCGCAACTTCGTCAGCCGCGCCGAAGCCATCGGTATGGAATACAACATCGTCGAAGCCATCGATCAGCCCTGGAAGTACTTCGAGGGCGGCGTCGGTCCGTACTGGGGCATCCTCAACGCCAGCCGCGAGCCGAAATTCGCCTGGACCGGCCCGGTGGAAAATCCCGATTACTGGAAGCTGATGACGATCGCGCTGCTGGTCGGCGTGCTGTTGTCGCTGCCGATCCTGCGGCTGGAACAGCCGACCGCGCGGCAAGCCTTCCTGCTGTCGGCCACCGCCAACGGTGTCGGCGCCTGGGCCGCGACCGTGTTCGCGTTCTGGAACGGGCACTATTTCATCTTCGGCTCGGCCTTCGCGCTGACGCTCGGCATGATCCTGCTTGTTCCGCTCGTGCTGATCGCGATGGCGCGGATCGACGAGATCGCGGCCGTGGCCTTCGGCCGGCCGCCGCAGCGGCTTTTGACCAAGGGCAAGCCGGTCGACAACGTGCCCGAGGCCTATTTCCCGAAAGTCTCGATCCACATCCCGGCCTATTTCGAGCCGGTCGAGATGCTCAAGCAGACGCTCGATGCGCTGTCGCGGCTGAACTACCCGAACTACGAATGCGTCGTCATCATCAACAACACGCCCGATCCCGCCTTCTGGCAGCCGATCCAGGATCACTGCCGCGCGCTCGGTGAACGCTTCAAGTTCATCAACGCCGAGAAGGTGCAGGGTTTCAAGGCCGGCGCGCTCCGGATTGCGATGGACCGCACCGCGGCGGATGCCGAGATCATCGGCATTCTCGATGCCGACTACGTCGTCGATCCCGACTGGCTCAGGGATCTCGTGCCGGCCTTCGCCGATCCGCGCGTCGGCCTGGTGCAGGCGCCGCAGGAGCATCGCGACGGCGACCTGTCGATCATGCACTACATCATGAACGGCGAATATGCCGGCTTCTTCGACATCGGCATGGTCCAGCGCAACGAGACCAATGCCATCATCGTGCACGGCACCATGTGCCTGATCCGCCGCGCCGCGATGGACATGGCCGGCGGCTGGTCGAGCGACACGATCTGCGAGGACAGCGACCTCGGCCTCGCGATCCAGGAGCTCGGCTGGACCACCCACTACACCAACCACCGCTACGGCCAGGGCCTGCTCCCTGACACCTACGAGGCGTTCAAGAAGCAACGGCATCGCTGGGCCTATGGCGGCCTTCAGATCGTGAAGAAGCACTGGCAGCACTTTCTGCCCGGCCGGAGCCGGCTGACGCCCGACCAGAAGCGCGAATACGGTTTGGGCTGGCTGAACTGGCTTGGGGCCGAAAGCCTCGGCGTGGTCGTGGCGCTGCTCAACCTCGTCTGGGTGCCGATCGTCGCCTTTGCCGACATCGCCATCCCCGACAAGATCCTGACGCTGCCGATCATCGGCGCCTTCATCGTCTCGCTCGTGCACTTCCTGTCGATGTACCGGGCGCGCGTCGCGATCAAACCCGGCCAGATGCTGGGGGCCATGATCGCGGCGATGAGCGTGCAATGGACGGTGTCGCGCGCGGTCGCGCAGGGCCTCATCACCGAGCACATCGCGTTCGCGCGCACCTCCAAGGGCGGCCTGTCGCGGATGTCGATCGAGTTCCAGGCGTTCTGGGAGGCCGTGATCGGCGCCCTGCTCCTGATCGGCGCCGGCGTCCTGATCGCCTCCAACAGCTACCGGCAGATCACTGAGATCTACATCTTCGCAGGCGTCCTGGTGCTGCAAAGCCTGCCGTTCCTGGCCGCGGTCGCGATCGCGATCCTCGAGCTCAGCCGCATCAACTCGTTCCAGTTCTGGCGCGACAGCGCGATTCGCACCGCCGAGCTGATCGGCCTGCGCCCGGTCGCGCTGCCGACACCGGTCGGCACGCCGCAAGCCGTGCCGAGCGAGGTGCGGCGCGAGGCGAATTGACGGGCCCATGGCCGGCGGCGCGGGGCACGACCTCCGCGCTGCCGGGTCACACCACTCTTCGACGTGGATGACAGGCCGCCAATCGGGTTGAAAATCCCGGCTTAAGCGACGGAAACGCCGGACGAATCCCCGCCTCTGCCGCGATCCTCGGCAACCATCCGCGCTATTGACCTCAGCGCCCCATCCCCCTACACAGCGCGGGCCGAAAGCATGATCCGGAAACAGCCTCACCGGCTTTCCCCGCGACGCTTAAGTCAAACGTGGCGGCAAGACATGCTTTTCGAAATGACCGAAGACGATGGCGATCGATCGTAAAGCCATCAGCGGCCATGGGAGCGCGTAGCTCAGCCGGTAGAGCACGTGACTTTTAATCACGGGGTCCTGGGTTCGAGCCCCAGCGCGCTCACCATACAAATTCAACAACTTACGAAAATTACGAACCGACCAAAAAAGCCTTGTGTGGGCAGCGTGTGGGCAAACCGATTGTCCCGCTCGCGGTCGGAGATCTCGGCGCGATAGTTACCGGCCACGACCTCTAGCCCTGCCCTCTCCTCCGGTGTGATCGCGCCGGCGGCCAACTCCAGGCAGATGCGCTCCATGCGCGCGAGCTCGTCGATGTCGTGCTGATGTCGCCCCATGCGACCGATCAGACTCTGGATGTGAGCTGTGCGTCAAGGCCGCGAGGTGACCGGCGGCTGCTACTTCACAGTCTCTTCGTCTCTCGTCACCGCGTCCAGTCTTTGCAGTTGACCGGCTAAACCAGTAAGGCTCCTGGCGATGTTCCTCAATAGAAAGGCTCGGCTTTCGGAAATGCGGGGATTTGAGGACAGGGCTTTGTAGTGATTTGCGAGTTCCTTGCATCTGGCGGCCGTAATCATGCGGGCTCCATGAATCAATGAACAATAGAGAATTATAGCCGCACAACCTCCGAGGATTGCAACTTTTTCCCGCACTTAAGGACGGCCCCGGCCGTGGGGACTTTTAGGGGGCATGAGGCCGGGGCCGCTGGAGGTGCTCGGACCTTGCGAAGAGTCCGGCGCCGCCAGCTTAGGAAAATTCGGCAATCAGCTCTGTTCGCTTCGGCACGTTGGCTATACGGTTCCCATCAGGGAACGGAGTAGCTGCGATGAAAGACATGCAGGCTCAGTTGGAAAAGCTCCGCACTGATGCGGCCGAGTGCGCCCTCATCCGCGACCTGGCGACCGACCCGAAGAAGCGCGAGCTTTTCACGAGGCTGGCCGATCACCTGATGGTTCTCGCCTCAGAAGTTGAACGCGCAATCGCGGACAGCGCGAAGCGTA
The DNA here is from genome assembly GCF_054049735.1 of Bradyrhizobium sp. P5_C12. Lineage (NCBI taxonomy): Bacteria > Pseudomonadati > Pseudomonadota > Alphaproteobacteria > Hyphomicrobiales > Nitrobacteraceae > Bradyrhizobium > Bradyrhizobium sp. P5_C12. Next base: position 115,798 of record NZ_JBFULU010000007.1, on the reverse strand, counting down.
CCTGATGAAGGCGGGCTGGCGGCCTTTCGAGGAGCCGATCAGGGTTGGCGATCGCGTCCTCGCCCCGCCAACGGCGCTTTGACGCATCGGGAAAAATCGGCAATATTCGCCCCATGGTTGCTCTCGATGAGATTGCAGACGCCCGCCGCCGCGAAACTGACCGCGCGCATCGACTGAGATTAGAGGGCCTGGTCGAGGACATCCGGAAGACCATAGAGGGACCGAGCAGCGCCAAAGAGAAGGTGGCGTGGATCAGAGAGCTGCTCGCCGTCCAGGGCTATCGCGCCCAAGAGTAGGCCCGCCAGCATGCCAACCGCCAGACGCTTCCGGTTGCGATGGGCGCACGGCTGAGGACCTTTGGAGCACCCTCCGCGTTAAGGCAATGAACCCCGGGGGCGAGGAGATTTTCCGATGTCCGCCGTCCCTCTGGACGTCCAACGAAGGTTCGAGCAGCGGTGGTCCGCTAGGTTTCTCTGCCCGAAGCAATCAACCAGAGCACAAGAACAGCGGCCTGAAAGCAGGCCCCAGTTTGCCGCGCCCGCAAAAGCCAAAAGAAAAGCCCGCCGGGCTAAAGCAACAGGCCCGATGTCTGCACCGGCCGCGTGAGCGCGGGGACCGAAGCCCCGCGGCACGGGCTTGGCTGATGCTTAGCTGCTGGGGATTTCACAGGCCCAGATTGAAACAGGGCGCCGTAAGCCCACGGATAGCAAGCGAACTTTCGCTCGGAGCGCTATTAGGACCACCTTTTGGGCGACAGTCGCCCTGCTCTCCTCATTTGCTTCCGTTTCCTTCTTAAAGGACTTCATCGCACCGACGGCCGTGGCGCTCGGTCTAGCAACCGTCGCAGCTTGGGCAGCTTTCTTATTAGGGAAGGCGCGACCCCATGCTCACATTCCGATATCGCGTGAGAGCCTGCACCACGAGTAGAGGCGAAGCTTCCTTCTTCGTCGGCGTCCCTCGCGTTGAGCTGAAAGAATTCATGGCCGCTCTCGAAGGCAAAGTATTCACCCCAGATTCGTTCCTCGCCGTCTTACGCGAAATCCAAGACCTCAACGAACGCGACGCACGATTGAGCGAACTCTATGCTCAACCGAGCTTAGAGAAGCTGCAGGTAGAGATAGGCAATGAAAAAGAGACAAAGGAATCGGCTCAAGCGTCCCCCAAAGAGGATCTCTTTCTGAAATTGCTGCAGACTAGTATTACCTGCTTTGGATTGCTCGCCGTTGTTGGCTTCTTTGTCAGCATTCTCGTTTCGCTCTAKCGATACAACGTTCGGCTTGCTGCGTTCTACAACGCGAGAGCGGACCTTCTTCGCCTAAGCGATATTTCCGTTACCATTTCGGATTTTGGGCTGCTAGCAACCGCATTGACGCCGGCTCTTGAGTTCGGCAAGTCTCCACAGCTGCCGATCGGGCAACTGGTGGAGCTCGTAAAGACCGCGAAGGAGTCCGCGAAATAGTTGGACGCTGATAGCGCAGAATTGCTCCAGCGGGCCAGGTTCGCGCGAACATAGTCCCAAGCGACTTGCTCGACCCGCCTTCAGCTCTCCGGCGCCGACGTCGCAGCCGGCACACTCAACGGCGCTCCCCCGACCGAAACAGGCCCTATCGCTTTCGGCTGCCGAACTATCATCCGCTTGCGCATCGCTGCGGACAATCCATAGCGCGCATGCGCTCTTCGAATGGAGGACGTGACGTCCGACATCATCGTATTTTGCAGCGAGTCCACCTTCGCAATGAGCGTGGAGAGCTGCGACGATATCTTCCTCACATCGACCCGTTCGTCCGTGATGCTCTGTCGCAGCGACAGCAGCACCGTTGAATCCTGCTGCAGCAGAGCGGCATTTTGCTGCAATGCGTGGTTGTTCTCCTGCAGCGAAGCCGTGTGTTGCTGCTGGGCCGACTGGATATCCTTCAAGGCAGCGACAACCGGATCCGGTTTCGGCGCGGGAGTTTCCCGGCGCGGAAGCAGCTCGGCCAGGCTGCCGACATTCAGCGACGAAAAATCAGACGGCAATGTATAGATGGCCGCCGCGCCATTGATGGCCAGGGCACATACCGACAGGGCCAGGACCGATTTCCGGCCGGACGGCTTGATCGGCACTTCGGCTTCCGCGGCTCCGGGTTCGGGTGCGGCAACTGCGAGCGCAAGTGCTGCGGGGTCGAATTGTTCGACCAGGCCCGGCATTTCGGATGTCGTGGTCACGTGCATTGACCTCAAATGAGCGAGCAAAAGGAAGCCGACGCCGGAACGTCCTCGCGACGACTCCTCTACGCAGCACCCACCTACACAACTGCCTCAAATTGTAGGCTTTTCGGATTAATTCCACGTTAGCGACGTGGCCGCCCGTCATGCCCAGCCACCCCGGCCGAATACGGGGTGATGGAATTCGCAATATGGCAGCGCGCTTCGAAGCGCGACAAGGCCGGGAGACAACTCCCCCAAAAGGTGTAAGATTCAGGAAAACAGGGAGGAAGCGGCATGTTTGAAGTCAGCGGTTTCGACACGGCAGGCGTCGTCAGCCTCAAGCGGCTGTCACTCGCGGCCGCCCTCAAGAAGGCCAGAGAGCTGGTCGAGGACGGGTGCTGGGACGTTCAGGTCGTCGATCCGACTGGCCAGGTCTACACCTCGTTCGAGGAGCAGGCCGCTTAGCCGCCGCGGTCTCCCTATTCGTAAAACCACCCGCCTGTCAGATCGCGCGCCGCGAGCTGTGGGCGTTTGCGATGATCCAAATGAAAACCCCAGCGCCTGGTCGGGAGCGCTGGGGCGTTTTCAAAATATCAATCGGTGTAGCAATGAGGCCTTGATAGCAGCGGCCTCGCCGGTCACCTGTGAGCTGGTTCACACAGCTCGGCCGATTTTTCCATACCGACGACACCTGTCCGGACGGTCGCCAGCGCTCGCTGACACCGCAGCCGATCCGAGCGGCTATCCCCCTCGGCCGACATTGGACGAGGCACTGTTCAGCCAGCGCTCGGTTGCTTCATCGCTCCAGCCGGGGACCGCGAAGCGCGCCCGAGGGTTCACGTCCGCGCCGGAACGATCGACCGCGGGATAGCGCGGTTGATGTATGCGGCGGTGATGCGCCGTAGCAGCGTTCGCAGCGGTGCCGAGGACGATCATGAGGCCCACGGCCAGAATGGAGCGCATCGTATCGGTTCCGATCGAGCAACTGCCCGGCATCATCTGATGCGCCGTCCGTCCCGCCGCAATCCGATACGGGTTCACAGCTAGGAGATGGGCGAAATTGCAAAGCCCCCTTTTCGCGCCCATGATCGCGCGTCAGAGGTGCTGGGCTTGTACTCGCCGCCATTGATTTTTCAGGCCAATTTCCAAGACTAATCACGGGGTCCCGGGCTCGGGCCCCGGCGCGCTCGCCAACACAATCAATGGCTTACGGCGAATTGCGAACCTATCGAGAAACCCCGGCGCGCCAACCGTGACGGCAAAACGATTGCGGACCCGCTCGTCCAGGATCGCGGCCCGGTCGTTGCCCGCCATGAGCTCGAGCCCGGCGCTTCCCCCCGGCATGACCGCCTGCCCTGCCAGATCCAGGCAGATGCGATCGAGGCGAGGCGGTCCTTCGCGCAGCCATTTCGGGAAATTCGGACACTCGGAAAATCGGAGGTAAGCCCACTGCGCGATGGCTCGAGCGCTGTTCTTGTCGCATGTTCAGGCCCTGGGCCGTGCGAAGCCTCGAACGGTCCAGCGCCTCGGCCTCAGCTTCAAGCCAGCCTCGGAGTTGGGGCCGATTTTTGCGAGCCCCCCAGACGAATGCTTCCTCATATTCGAGCTGACCGGCACGCCAAGCGGCGGCCTTATTTTACGGTCTCTTCGTCTCTCGTCAGCGCCTCAAGCCGATCCAGTTGACCGGCCAAACCGGTCAAGCTCTTGGCGATGTTCCTCAGGACAAAGGCCCGGCTTTCGGAAATATCGAGATTGGAAGAAATGGCCTTGTAATGATTTGCGAGTTCCTTGCATCTGGCCGCCGTAATCATGTGGGCTCCATGAATCAATGAGCAATAGGGGAATACAGTCTATTCCGTCCGCGCGCTGAACCACGGGAAGCTCGAACCGACGCGCAGGATGACGAAGGGGTACAGGATCATCCGTTGAAGCATCGGCCTAGCGGGAAAGGCCGCAGGGTGGTTCCAGCCCCCACTGCGGCCATCCCGGACAAACAAAAAGTTGGTGCTCAAATCTCGCCGGTGTTCACACAGTAGAACACCCCGTTCCGAAAATGGATTCCGTACAACTACCGGAATTCGAGTTTCTACGCATTGTCACCTAGGGGCGAACATGGCAGGGCTGGCTTTCCAGCCCCCAATGCTCCCGGCTGCCGGTTCAATTGCGGATCAGAGCGCCGGGAGTGCCAGGCCCGCCAGCGTCAACCGGCGGGCCTGAGCGGGTATCACCGTGACAGTGCACCGAATGGCCACCCGCTCCTTCCGCATCAAGCTGCCTGGCCCGTCCGCGTCATCCCAAGCACGTCATCCGCGAACTTTCTTTGCGCCGGCAGTTCCCGTTATCCTGGCGCAGGCGACGTCGGGTTAAGGCGCAGAAATGAAAGCAAGAACAATGGCGGCTGGCCCCGCAATCAGACGTTCGCATCTGGTCAAGCCGGCGACAGGATCAGAATTGAGCCTCTGGCGATTTCAGAGCTTTGCGGTGTGGGGGGCATGTGTCGGCGCTGTTGCGGCCGGCATTGTTGCCTACCTGACCTTGAGCGCGACCAAGCTGGACCTGGGCGCAAATCTCGCGCAGGATTTTCCGGTCGTCCATTTGGGTTTCGCGGACAGCGCAGCCATTAAACGTGCCGAGAAGCTCTTCTACGTCTCGTTCTATGTGTTCGGCTTCGTCTCGGCCTTTGCGGCACTCAGGCTCCGGAAGTTCTTCGAAGGCTATTCGCTGATCCTGTTTTACGTCTCCGCGCTGGCAATTGTCATCGCGCTGGAGGCATTCCTACAGGACGCATTCCAGCAGAGATTTCGGATGGTCGCGCTGGCCGTCGCGGTCGGCGCGATCTTCGTTCCCTTCGTGAAGCGCATCCCGATCCACACCAGCATCAAGGGCGACCAGGAATGCAGGTCGATCGACCTTTTCGAATTCAGATGGGTTGACGCTGCCCTGATCACGGCACTGCTCGCCCTAACCCTGCCTTTGAGCGTGCAGCGCTTGGCTGCGGAGGCGTCGGCCAATCCTCACGCCGTATCGTTCCTCGTCGGGCCGGCGCTCTATCAATTTGCAGATGGCCTAGTGCCTGGCCGCGATTTCCTGTCCTTCTACGGATACGGACCGCCCTACTTGTTCGGTCTGGTCCTCCGGGCCGACGCAAACGTTCTGTATTTGCTCTATGTCGCTTTCGTTGCCGCGTGTCTCGCGATCTACCACCTGTCGGCTTACTGGGTGCTGCGCGACTTCTTCCAGAGCAGAGCACTGCCGTTTCTCCTGGCCGTCGTATTTCTTGCGCTCTGTCAATACGGCGACGGCGAAGCATTCAACGGACCGTCCGCCCTCGCCATCAGGTACATGTTCGTGTTCATTGCCACGGGCATTCTTGCGCGTTTCCTGGTCCAACCTTCAGCTTGGTTATTGGCGGCGCTATCCACCGTCTGCGCAATCTYGATCTTCTGGAACACGGAGACTGGGATTTATACCTGGCTTGTGGGTTGCGCGGTCTTGTCGGTGCGGGTGCTCGAAAGGCGCTGGCCTTGGGAAGTCGCGGCATTCACCGGACTGTCTGTTGTCATCCTGTCCGCACTGTTCGTCGCTGCGTTCGGTTCGGCCGTTCTTTCGATGGACTTCTTGCACGTATTGCTCGCGCCGATCGGTCTGCACAGCGTCTCGAATTGGGTAGCGGTGACGATGAACTGGCGTCCCGGATTTGGGACATTCTACCAGTTGATCTTTCCAGCGATGGCCATAGGCACAGCTGTTAGCGTTGCAGGGACGTGGGCCAAGTGCCGCTCCATCGAGCGTGCGTATCTTCTGGTACTCTCCCTCGTCGCGCTGGTGTTCATGGCCAAGTGGCTGAACCGGTCCCTTGACGCGGTGTGGCAACAAAACGCCTTTGCTTATCTTGCGGTTTGCGCGTGGTGGTGCCGGTCGGCATTCCGCGCTGTCCTCGGCCGAACGACTTCGCTGGCCATCCCTGCGCTATCGTTGGCGGCAACGGCCGTGCTCTCGGTCGCCGCGCTTCTGAGCGCGCAGGATCGTCAACAGGGCGTGACGATCGGGCTGCGGTCGTATTGGCAATATCCGAGCATCGCCAGGCTGAAGTTGGGCCGAGGAGCTGGGAAGGTAAAGGTTTCTCTCGATAGCAGCGACGTCGACCTGGTCAACAAGGTCGTCCCACGCGATGGTCGCATGTTGTTATTGTCCGACCAGGATTGGCTCGTCCTTGTCGCGCTTGGCAGAGCACCCAAGAGTTACTTCCTTCCATTCCGGGATACGTTCAGCCCGGAACATGTGACTCGGAGCTTTGCTGGCACGGATCATTTCATTTTGGACCGCGGCGCGACCTATGAGTATGACTGGCTGAAGGAGATGGTGGAACGCATCCTGCTGGACCAGTTCGAACGCACCGAGGAATCAACCCGGTTTGCTCTCTATCGAAGGAAGTCATGACCGGCGGGGATGTAGCGGGCACGCGGCGAATTCCGGTGCAGTCACCGCAATTCTATTCGATACTCTCCTATCCGGCAACAGACCCTTCCTGGTCGTGACGAATGACGACAGGTCCGCGCGTCACGCAGCGGAATCCGATATGGCTGGTCGACGTGTCGACCGGCTCGGCATGGCGCGCGGCGGGACGGTAACGCCGGCAATAATTGGGCGCGCAGAGATGCGAGCCGCCCTTCAGCACCTTGCGTGGAATGCGGATGTCCGGCAGGGCGAGGTCGTAGCTCGCATCCTCGCGGCCGCCGTGTGGATTTTTCGGAATGCAGCAGGGCTTTGCGGCGTCGGCCACGTGCCGCGCCGACCACCAGTCCGAGGTCCATTCCCAGACATTGCCGATCATGTCGTGAAGGCCGTAGCCGTTCGGCGGGAAGGCCATGACCGGCGAGGTACGCTCGAACCCATCCTCGCCGAGATTCTGGACAGGGAAATTTCCCTGCCAGATATTGGCCATGTGCTTGCCGCCCGGCATCAGTGCATCGCCCCAGGCAAACTCCTCGTCGTCCAGACCGCCGCGCGCGGCGAACTCCCACTCCGCCTCCGTCGGCAGATCCTTGCCGGCCCAGCGCGCATAGGCCACGGCATCGCTATAGGAGACGTGGACGACGGGATGGTCGTCGAGGCCTCTGATATTGCTGCCGGGCCCATAGGGATGGCGCCAATTGGCACCGCGCATGAAGGTCCACCACTGGCTCCAGTTGGTGAGATCCGTGATGCGCGGCAGCGGCGAGAACACCAGCGAGCCGGCGTAGAGCATTTCCCTGAGCACGCCGGGATAATCCCTGGGATCCGGAACGATCTGGGCCTCGGTGACGTGGCCGGTGGCGTCAACGAACTTCTTGAACTGCCTGTTGGTGACGGGCGTGCGATCGATCCAGAAGCCATCGACGAACGCGCGATGGCTTGGCGCCTCCTCGGGATAATGGTGATCGGATCCCATGCGGAAGGTCCCGCCGGGAATGAACACCATCTCGCCGGACTTTATGTCGTCCGGCAGCCACTCGCAGTGATCCAGGTCCGCCCGCAGCATGGTGGCACTCCGATACGCGCATTCGACCTGGTGCTACGGGGTGGAATTCAGCAGACGTCGATTGCGGCGGATCGCCTTGCACATTGGACGCATTGTCCGGTCCCCCCTCCTTGGCGCCCAGAGCTTGAGATGCTGACGACGTATTGCGTCAGCATCTCCTCCCCTTTTTGCGCGCGCGCTATCCTGCACGCGGCGAAAACCCGCCACGTGCGCTCTGCCAAACCGCAGAGCGACTCCAATTCGTTTCGCTTAGGCCGCAAACGATATCCGAAGATCGGACTTCTGTGATGTGCAGTTTGTGCCAGTACGCCACAGCGACGGTTGAGGTTTGATCCACGACGCCATGCGGCGACGATCTCGCGTCAAATTCGGCGATGATTTGCCTCAAAACACCACATCATCGGCCTGCCCCCCACTTCCCGYTGTGGCACTGCCGGCTGCCGCAGAATCGTCGCGCTTCAGCAACAGAGTACGACCATGGGGCAGGTCCTTCTGGTTGATTCGCGGAAGATCGAGAGCTTCGAAGGTCTTCACCAGGCCGTCCACGGCTCCCATGTCGACGTCATGCAGCTCGGACGCGGTCGGATGCGCGGAGCGCTGTCGCATGTCGGCATCGGGGATTTCTCGCTCAGCATCGGCACCTTCAATGTCGGCATGCGTACGCAGCGCATCGCCAGCGACGACAAGCTCATCATCGGAATGTTGCTGACGGCCGCGGAGCGCGTCGCTCACTGGTCGTTCAACATGCAGCTCAACGACGTCCTCGTGATTCCGCCGCTGGTCGAGCACGATGGCGTCTTTCACGGCGCGTCCGCTTACGCCGCCATGCGCTTCGACCTCAATGAAGTCGCGTCCATGTTCGGCGGCGAAGCGAGACTGAGCGATCCCGACACATGGCGCAGCCGCGGCCATTTCCGGGCTGATCCCGAGACCGGCGCGATCGCCTCACGCCGTCTTGTCGAGATCATGTCGCACCTTCGCGCCCACAATGATGCCCTGACGGCTTCGACTGCCGATTTCTGGAAACGATCCATCGTCGAGTGCATGGCCGCCAACGTCATGTCGTCCATGCCGCCCGATGACAGTGGCTGGCTGCCGTCGGCGAGGCGGCTCATCCGCCGGGTTGAAGGCTATCTCGACGAAGCCGGCACGCGCCCGGTACATGTCTCCGAGATTTGCGCGGCGCTAGGGATCTCGCGACGCACCTTGTATCGCGCCTTTCACGAGGTGTTCGGCGTCGGCCCCGTCGGCTTCCTTCGGCACAAGCGCCTTTGCGCGGTGCACTCCATTCTGCGCGACAGCGCTCCCGGCTCGACGACGATCGCAGCGGTGGCGATGCAGCAGGGCTTCTACGAACTCGGGCGCTTTTCACAGTACTATTTGGCGATGTTCGGGGAACATCCATCGCAGACGTTGGGAGTCGCACCGTTCTCGGCGTCCAAACGCGAGGCCGTCTAGACGCAGGCGACAGGACGGTTACCGCCTCTTGCGGCAGGCCGGTTCGAGCGTCGCTCGGGCCTGACCCCGCCTCAACTCCCCCGCGCCACGCCGTTGCCAATCAACTCCGTTGGGCGCACGCTGTCCGGGCGCGTTAGACGCACCGCAGGGAGAGACACATGAAGGAACACGGCCTGGATGGCCGCCACCGGGACAAGGATGGCGGGATCAGCAAGAAGCACGGCAACACGCTGGTCGGTACCTTGCGCAAGATCTATGGCAAAGGATTTGCGGCCGGGTATCCGGATGCGACCCAGCTCAGCGAGGTCTTGCTTCAACTGAACGAGACGTCGCTGAGCCAATTGCGTCGGGATCACGATACCGGGCATCTGGCGCACAAGATCGACCACGCCTCGAAATGACGGACTTCACTTGACCACTGCATTGGCCACTGCATCTGGCCAAGTTGATGTTGCCGAAACCCGCGCCGCCGGCGCCTTGGCTTGGACAGGCGCGGGTTCGGTCGCCCTCACCGCACTTACCATTTGAGCCTTCCAAAACCGGGCGCTAGGATGAGCCCTTTTACGGAGGCTCATTTGAAACCAATGATTTTCATCGCGGCCATTGCGCTCGTTGCAGCGGCCCCCGCCTGGTCACAAGCCCTGGTCGATCCCAACAAGGTCGCCCCCGAATATCGGGAGGCGGCCGAGAAGCGCCGGGCCGAGCAGATGCGTCAGCGCGAATGCGCGCTGAAGGCGGATCTCGACAAGGTGCTTCCCAGGGATCGCACCGTCTATCTCAACCATTGCCTGGACGCGCTCGCCGCCAAGCAATAGCGGCTGAGCCGGCGGCTTTGACGGACTGAGGCTTCCCCCGTTGTCGCGGGACGATGACGCTCGGCCGCGCGGTGCGCCTGCGCCGCGACGTTGCTCGCGCCCGTTGTATCGGATGCGGCAAGATTTGCGGCCAATTCGCAACCAGCCTTCAGGCTTTCTTCAGACCTCCGGGCACACGCTGGCAATTCATTTCCAATAGTCATTGTTGTCCGCATGAATTCGGTCCAGGTCCAGTGCACGCGCTGCAAGAACGTGTTTCGTGATCGTGCGGGACGATTGCAGGACGGCTATTCGCGGCAATGTCCCAGTTGCGAAGTCGTGTTGTTCTTCGCCGAGGATTCGCCGAACCCTCAGGTCAAGCTCGCGATGAAGCGCGCGCGCAAGGCCCGCAAGGAGCAGCGCGAGTCCGGGATGGCCAAGGCGTCCGACAAGGCGTCCGCGTCGCAATCACGCGCGGGTCTTTCGCGATCGTTTGCCGGGCGGACGAACGCGGCGGAGGACGAGGGCTAGCTCACCCGCGCGGCCGCCGCTTCCTCGGAAACAGCCGATCGCGGATGTAGCGCGAGGTCGGCGTCAGGCGGATGCCGCGCGGCTTCTGCCAGGCGGCGCGGTCGATCTCCTTCTTGTCGCCGATCGCGAGCCTGCCCTTGGCGTCCTTGGCGATGAAGATCGCGTCGCTCATCTTGCGGCCGGAACGCTTATTCCTGGCGGTTACTTCCTTCCAGAGGCTGACCCTGCCGAGCTTCAGCTTGGGCAGTTCCTCCTTGATCTCCCGCCGCAGGCAGTCCTTGTCGGACTCGCGCGCCCGCTTGCGGCCGCCCGGGAACATCCACAGGCCGTCCGACCGGCGTCTGACCAACAATACCTTGCCGCGTTTCGCGGCAACCAGCTTGGAAGACTTCGCCATTACTGTCGTAGACTCGAACCAGAATCGAGCTATCGTAACTTGTCTAGTTCAATAGACAAGTTCGGGGCGCGCTTTGCTCACAACCCTTGCGCGCCGTCAGGTTGCACGGCGCGGCGGGCGGATCGCGCCTGCAAGTGACGGGGTCAGCCTTCGCTCGGCCCCGCCCGGTCCTCGGTCCTGATCCACGCCGCCGCCATTTCCCACGCCACCGACAGGATGATCGGCCCGATGAACAGGCCGACAATGCCGTGGGCCAGCGTGCCGCCGATTACGCCGACGAAGATCACGATCGTAGGCGTGGTCAGGCCCCGTCCCATCACCAGCGGCTTCAACATCGTATCGATGAAGCCGACAAGGACGAGAAACACCGTGAGCAGCAGCGCCGTGGTGACGTCCTTGGCGGTCCAGATCCAGATGATCACCGGCAGCAGCACGAGGAACGCGCCGATCTGCACGATCGAGAGCAACAGCACGATGAAGGCGAGCAGGCCCGCGCTCGGCACGGCCGCGAGCTTGAAGCCGACGCCGGCGAGCAGCGCCTGCACGATCGCGACGCCGATCACCCCCTGCGCCACGGCGCGGATGGTTGCGCCCGCAAGCCCCAGGAAATGCTCGCTCTGCTCGGGGACGATGCGATACAGGAAGCCGCGCCCGGCCGCGACCAGCCGCGGCCCGTGCGGAAACAGGAAGCCGGCGACAAACACCGAGACCAGGAACTGGAGCGTTCCGAGGCTGGCATCGCCCGCGAGCGACAACAGCGGTCCCGCCAGCGGCTGGAGATAGGGCGCGACCTCGCGCAGCACCGCGCGGATATTGCTGTAGGCCTGATCCCAGAGCTCGTAGAGCGTCGGGCCGATGACCGGCCACGACTTGATCTGCTCCGGCGCCGACTGGAGCGCGAGGTCGCCGGTACCGAGCTGATGTGCCAGCTCCCGCGCGCCGTCCACCGCGCTCAGGCCGAGCCAGGTCGCCGGGCCGAGGACGATGCCGAGCGTGATCAGGGTGAGGATGGCCGCTGCGGTCTTCGGGCGGCCACCGAGGATTTTTGCGACCCAGCTGAAGGCCGGATAGAAGGCGACCGCGAGCACACAGCTCCAGGCCAGGATCGGCACGAACGGGCGGATGATCAGGAACGTCCAGATGATCAGCAGCGCCAGCAGGCCAAGCCGGATCACGAGCTGGATGATGTCCTCGCCGGTCAGGAGCTGACGGAGACTTTTCACGGGCACGGCTTTCCTTGCGGCATCGACGCGGGTTCCGGCACTTGCGCGGCCTTGCGTTATTGCCAGCAACGCATCCGGCGTCAAGACGACGGGGTGACCCGGCGAGCCCCGCGATTGGGAACGCATCGCCACAACGCGCATTCCCGGACGATGGTACACCGCCCCAAACCGCCTGATGACCACGCCGGCGTTCACCGCGGCATCCATTTCTCGCTGACGCAGAATGCCGCAGCGGGCTTTTGGCGCTGGGCCTATGCGGTCGGCGACAGGGCCCGGTCCGGGCGGGTGCAAGGCAGGCTGTCGCTGCTGGCCTTCAAGCGCGTCCAGATGCGCATCGACCGGGACATGCGGCCCGGCCGAACTGAGGACTGATCCATCTGCGAAGCCAACACGGCTAGAAGTGATAGTTCACGCCGACCGTGCCGGTCTGGATGTTCAGCTTCACGTTCGCAGGCGTCGCCACCAGATTGCCCGTTGTCACCGGCTGCTCAGTGATCGCGCCAAAGCCCATATAGTTGTACTCGGCCTTCACCGACCAGTTCGGCATGAACATCCATTCGACGCCGCCGCCGGCGAGCCAGCCGGTGCGGTTGAAGCTGCCCGAGGCGGACCCGGCGAGCGCGCCGGCAAGGCCGTTATTGGCGTCGTATTTGTCGCGGGTAAAGGCCGCGCCGCCCTTGGCGTAGAGCAGCACGCGGTCGAAGGCGACGCCGAACCGTCCGGCCACTGTTGCGATATAGTCGTTCTTCAGGGTGAAGGTGAAGCCCGCCCCGCCCCCGAACGGGCCGCCGGCGTTGAGCTTGACGCTGGACCAGGCGCCGGTGCCCTCGAGACCCACCACGAAATTGCTGATCTGATAATTGCCGCCGATCTGGCCGCCGACGATGCCGCCGCTGGCGTTGACCGAGCTCCAGACGGCTAAGGGATCGGTCGGGTCGATGCCGGACCACTTGTTCCAGACCCCGCCGCCATGGGCGCCGATATAGAAGCCGGTCCAGGTGAAGATCGGAGCCGGTACCGGCGCCTTCACCGGCGCGGGCGCGATAATATCCGCTGCAAATGCCGGCGTTGCCAGCGACAGCAGCGCAGCCGTCAAAATAAGTTTCGTTCCCATGATCCCACCCCCAACTGACCCGCCTTCCGACCGAGGCGATGGGGGAAATCTAGCTGCCGGATCAACGGCGCGCTTGGACCGACCGGCGGCGCGATTTGGACTGACGGGCGTTGCAGATACCGGGAAATTCCTGCAAGTCCCGCGATCGGAGGCGGGTTTGGCTAATCGCGATTAACCGGATTTCCGCGGGCGGGTTTACGCCGATGCAAAGCCTCGCACCTAGGCTTCTCCCCAAGTCCCCGAGAACACCGAAGTGCGATGGCCAACAGCATCTGGACGATCGAAGAATTCACCTGCACGGGTTGCAGCATGAACTACAGCGCGACCCGGGAAGAGCACACCGAGCCGCATTCAGGCCACTTCAAATGCAGCATCTGCAGCGGCGTGGTGCACAGCTGGTCCGGCAAGCATCATTTCTTCGGCTGGCAAGCGGTGAAGACGAAGCCGGCCGTGTTCGGCCGGCGCTGGGCCGGCGCGGGCTGGTAGGCGAACGCCGACACGATACGCGGTCTGCCGGGAATCGCGGATCGCGTTGCCCGTCCGAGCTACGAGCACCGTTGCAGCGCCTCTGGACATAAGACTGAGTGGCGCAATCGCCTATGCTCCGTCTGCTGCCCAGCGTCATCTGGCGAAGCAGCCCATTAGCCGGGTCAGTGTCGCGCGGGGGAGTCGCAGCTTCTGCTAAGCTGCGGCCCGGGTTAGACTCCCCTGCCCCGCAACTGAAGCCGACACGCAATGACCGCGCCTTTTGTTCCCCAGATCGCCCTCTATCGCACTTGGCTCGCCGAGCAGCGCGGCCTTTCCTTCGCGAATTACGAGGACATGCGGCAATGGTCGGTGCGCGATCTCGACGGTTTCTGGCGCAGCATCTGGGATTACTATGATCTGCAATCGCCGACGCCGTTTGCGGCCGTGCTCGCCGAGCGCAAGATGCCCGGCGCGGTCTGGTTTCCCGGCGCGCGGGTCAATTACGCCAGGCAGGTGTTCCGGCATGTCGCGGCGGCCGACGCCGCGGGCCTGCCCGCGATCATCAGCGGCGGCGAGGACGGCAGGCTCATCGAGACGAGCTGGCCCGAGCTGCGGCGCAAGGCCGCCGCGCTCGCGCTGCATCTGAAGGACAAGGGCATCAAGCCCGGCGACCGCGTCGCGGCCTATCTGCCCAACATCCCCGAGACCATCATCGCGTTTCTCGCGAGCGCCAGCATCGGCGCGATCTGGAGCGTCTGCGCGCCCGACATGGCCGCGCCCGCGGTGATCGACCGCTTCAAGCAGATCGAGCCAAAAGTGCTGATCGCCTGCGACGCCGTCACCTATGCCGGACGGCGGCACGACCGACGCGACGTTGTGAGCGAGCTCAGGCGATCGCTGCCGACGGTCGAGCAMGTCATCCTGCACAGCAAGGCGGGCGCGCCCGCAGCGCCCGACTCCCTGCTCTCTGATATTCTCGCATGGACGGGTGCCGCGATCGACGCGTTCGAGCCGGCCTGGCTGCCGTTCGATCATCCGCTCTGGATCGTCTATTCCAGCGGCACCACCGGCCTGCCGAAGCCGATCGTGCATGGCCATGGCGGCATCGTCATCGTGGTGCTGGCGCTGCTCGGGCTGCACAACGACCTCGGCTGCTCGTATCATCCAAACTCGTTCGGCGAGCGCTATCACTGGTACTCTTCGACCGGCTGGATCATGTGGAATTCGCAACTCGGCGGCCTGCTCGGCGGCACCACCTGCTGCATCTTCGACGGCAGCCCCGGCGGCACCAAGGACAAGCCGGACTGGACCACGCTGTGGCGCTTCGTGGCGCAGTCGAAGGCGACCTTCTTCGGCGCGGGCGCGGCGTTCTTCGCCAACTGCGCCAAGGCCGAGATCGACCTCGCCGCCGCCGGTGACCTCTCGCAGCTGCGCTGCCTCGGCTCGACCGGCTCGCCGCTCAGCGCCGACACGCAGGCCTGGTTCAACGCACGCTTTGCGGCGCTGTCGAAGACGAACGGCAGCAAGGCGCAGGCCGACATCTGGTGGGCCAACATCTCCGGCGGCACCGACTTCGCCGGCGCCTTCATCGGGGGCAATCGCGAATTGCCGCAGACGCCCGGCGCGATGCAGTGCCGGCTGCTGGGTGCGGCCGTGGAAGCCTTCAGCGAACAGGGCCGCGCCGTCACGGGCGAGGTCGGCGAGCTCGTCTGCACCGAGCCGATGCCGTCGATGCCGCTTTGCTTCTGGAACGACCGGGGCGACATGCGCTACCGCGCGAGCTATTTCGAGACCTATCCGGACAATTTCGACGGCAGCGGCCGCGGACCCGTGTGGCGGCACGGCGATTGGCTCAAGGTCGATCCGGACGGCTCCTGCATCATCTATGGCCGCAGCGATGCCACCATCAACCGGCACGGTCTGCGCATGGGCACGAGCGAGCTCTATTCCGCGATCGAGGCGCTGCCGGAGGTGCTGGACTCCCTCGTCGTCGACCTCGAATATCTCGGCCGCGACAGCTACATGCCGCTGTTCGTGGTGCTGCGCGAGGGCACAGCACTCGACGGCGCGATGCAGGTGAAGATCAACAAGGCGATCGAGGCCGGCCTCTCCCGCAGGTTCCTGCCGAACGAGATTTTCGCGGTCGCCGAGATTCCGCGCACGCTGTCCGGCAAGAAGCAGGAGCTGCCGATCAAGAAGCTGCTGCTCGGCCAGCCCGTCGAGAAGGTCATCAACAAGGAGGCGATGGCCAATCCGGCCTGTCTCGACTGGTATCTCGCCTTCGCGCGCGACTATCTCGCCAGAACTGCGGCGTGACGGATCGCGGCTTGTGGCTGCGATCAGCCGCCGCCGAAATTGGAGGGATCGAGATTCCTGTTCTCCGACGGCGGGATCGGCGGATAGCCGGGAAACTTGTACCAGCCGGGCGGGACTGGCGCGTCCTCGGGGAGACGAACCACGACATGATGCCGCGGGCGAGCATGATGCACTGGCGCCGCGATAGCCGGCGCGCACGCTGAGATGAAGAGAACCAGGGCCAGGACAGACCGCATCGAACGTGCTCCAGACGGCCACCCAGCCCTGATGTGGTGTTGGAACCGGACCGCGCCATTCGTCCGCGGGGTCACAATCGGTCACATCGGCGGCACTCGCGCAGGCCCTCACGCCGGAAGATCGGCCCAATTGCGCCAATGGCGTTTGGACTCCGTTCACCGATCGCCGCTAGATCAGGTTGGATACTCCACACTGAACACCAGCCATGGCCGACCTCAACGCCGTCCTCACCAGGCTCAACGACCGTCTGCTCCGCCTCGAGGGCGAGCTGTTCGTGCTACGCTCGCTGGCGCGGGCGACGCTGACGGCGGGCGACGACCATGCGGCGCGCATGCGCAAGCTGGTCGAAGCTGCAAAAGTCGCACTCGATGACGAAGCCAAGCGCTCGCTGGACAAGCCGACACGCAAATATGTCGACGCGGCATCCGCGCTGGTGGAAGAGCTCCTGGTCGAGCCGACCCCGGCGCGGCCGCTGTTCACGGTCATCGACGGCGGCCGGCGCGACTGATTGCTTCAGACGGGTCGTGTCGCGCCGGGATCGGCGGAAGCCGCCTTCAGCCGGCTGAGGCCGGCTTCGATGATCGCGATCTCCTCATCGATCTGGCCGATCGGCAGGCTGAAATCATAGCCGGACCTGCTCTTCAGATCGACCGCGAGCCGCTGCCGGTGCATCATCAGCGTATCGAGGCCGCGGCGGTTCTTCATCCGCACATAGGCGTCGACGATCTGCTCAATCGCGCTCGGCATGAAATTTGTCCCGGCAGAAAAAACCGCGCGGCGCGCGGACGCCGGCGGGACAATCTTGGTGTCGCGGTACGCAATACAAATCCGCGACAGATTCGTCGATACGCTAAGCTGGTTGAGAACATGTTACCGTTCGATGATCTTACGGTGCGTGGCGTGAAAAAGCCGCTGGCGATCATGCCAGCGGCTTTAGCCGGGTTCGAAAATGGATCCGGAATCAAATGTCGCCAGCCCCGGTAAGGAGAGATCTTAACGGCGGGCCGGATTCCGTCTGTTCGAAATGAAACACAGGAACCGTCGCATCGACGATTTCCTGCCGGTGATGCCCTGCGGCAACGCTAGTCGGTCACGCAAAAATACGTCCGCGGCAGCCGACGATAGGCGGTGTAGCGGTAGTGCCGCCGGTAGGCATAGCCGCGATAAAGTGCCGGCGGCTCCTCGCCGTAATAGGCGCCGTAATAGAAATTGTAGACCGGCCCCTGGGCACAGCGATAGGCATCCCAGGTCGGACCGATGAACGGCGCCACGCCGATCTCAGGCGGAATCGCCGGGTAYGGCACTTGCCCGGCGGCTGCGGGCGCCGTGACGGCCGCAGCCATAGCGGCAACAACGATCAGTCGGGCACTCCGCATCCGGCATCTCCGCAGGCCGATGACAACCCGCTCATGGAAACACCGGAAAGCGATGCTGCGCAATCGCGCAGCTCGTGTCCCGCGCATTGTTGATAACCGGCGCAAACGCCCCGCGGGTGGTGACAGGACGGCCTGACGTGTTATCGGGGGTACAACGCAGTTGCGAGACGGATCGGACACACATGCGCATCACCCTCGTCGGCTCCCGCCATTTCGGCGTGACCACCCTGAACATGCTCCGGGAGCACAGCGTGTCGGTCGCGCGGGTCGTGGTGACCGATGCCGAGGACCGCCTCGCCGCGACCGCCAGGGCCGCCGGCATCGAGGTGGTGGTGCAGGCCAATCCGAAGCTGGTGGTCGCCTCCGAGATCGCACCCGACACCGACCTGATCATCACCGCGCACAGCCACGCCCGGATCGGCAAGGACGCGCTCGCCGCCGCCCGGTTCGGCGGGATCGGCTATCACCCGTCGCTGCTGCCGCGCCACCGCGGCAAGGCCGCCGTCGAATGGACCATCAAGGAAGGCGATCCGATCGCCGGCGGCACCATCTACCATCTGGCCGACCGCATGGATGCCGGCGCCATCGCCGCCCAGGACTGGTGCTTCGTCAAGAAGGGCGAGACCGCGCGGGAGCTCTGGGAGCGTGCGCTCGCCCCGCTCGGGCTCAAATTGCTGGCCGACGTGATCGATTACGTCAAAGTCCACAAGGCGCTGCCGGCCAAGATTCAGGACGAGCAGTTCGCGACGTCCGCACCGAGTCTCTCCTGACGTTTACCCTTAACGTCAAGCCGCATTGATTCTGCTTCGAAAATTGGTGCCAAAAACGCAAATAAACTATTGTTTCCACAGGAACAATTTTCGTTTTGGCATCGCAACAAATTTCCGTCACATTTGGCCTGAATAAGCGTCATCATATCAGACATATTCAAGGACGGAATTCATGCGTTTTGGTCGCATTGCGGTGTTCTGTGCCGCTTCAGTTTTCTCCGGTACCCTCGCCGCTGCCGCCTTCGCCCAGACCCCCTATGACGGTAACTGGCACGTCACCATCGTCACCAAGAGCGGCACCTGCGAGCCGACCGCCAGCTCCATGCTGACGGTGGCCGACGGCAAAATCACCGCACCCGGCGCTAACGTTTCCGGCACCATCGGCAGCGGGGGACTTGTGAAGGTTTCGATCAATGGTGCATATGCCAACGGTCAACTCAGCGGCAACGCCGGATCGGGGAAGTGGAATGGAGCATCTGCAGGCATACCGTGCAGCGGGCGGTGGGAAGCATCGCGCCAATAAGCAATTCGGGACCAGCGTCCTAAACCGGCGGCTGCTGATCGCGGCCGCCGTTTTGTTTGCGGCGTCAATCGCAAATTCTGAAAGCAAGGCCCAGTCCGGCCCATTCGCGCCGATGGCGGGAAGCTGGAGCGGCGGCGGCACCGTCATGCTGGATGACGGCTCGACCGAGCGCATCCGCTGCCGGGCCAAATATGCCCCGATCGGCCCGACCATGGAGATGTCGCTGACCTGCGCCAGCGACGCCTACAAGTTCAACCTCGGCGCCAACGTCCGGGCCGAAGGCAACGCCATCACCGGCAGTTGGAGCGAAGCCAGCCGCAATATCAGCGGCTCGCTCCAGGGCCGCGGCGGCGGGGGAAATTTCGAGGTGGTCGCCTCGACCGCAGGTTTCAACGCCAACATCGGGTTGAAGACGAGCGGCAGCAAGCAGACCGTCACGATCCGCGCGGACAGCCAGTTCCGCGGCGCCAACATCTCGCTGTCGCGCTAAGCCGATACAGCCACATCACAAACGATCCGGCGCCCCGCGTCGGATCGTTTTTTTATGCGCTGGGAACGAACGCCGTCACCTCGATCTCGACCTTGGCCCGGTCGTCGACGAGGCCACCGATATAGAGCAGCGTCGAAGGCGGGAAATTGCGCCCCAGCGTCTCCTTCCAGGCCGCGCCGATGCCGGCACCCGCGGCCTCATATTCGCTGCGGCTGGTCAGGTACCAAGTCAGGCGTACGATATGCTCAGGGCCGGCGCCGGCCTCGCGCAGCAGCTTGATGATGCGCTTCAGCGCGGCCCCGACCTGCGCCGCCATGTCAGGGGCGTAGTCGCCCGCCTCATCGCCGCCGGTCTGCCCGGCCAGCACCACCCAGCGGCCCGGCCCCTCGACCACGACGCCATGGGAGAAGCCGCGCGGTTTTTTCCATTCGTCCGGCTGCAAGACGCGCATGAGCTGTTTCTCCCGTTTCGCTCGCTGGCCTTCCCTTAGCACGCAGCCGCGCATCGCTGCATCCGCAGTTTTGGCCGTTGCAAACCGTGCCGATGTCGCGGATACCGGCCTCCCCTTGCAATCCTGCCCTCCTGCCTCTTGCACCGATGACCACTCCTCCGTCCAAAACGATGGCTGCGCTGTGGATGGCCGGCTGGCTGTCGCTGACGCTGGTCATGGCGGTCGCAGGACGCGAGGCCGTGCGCGAGATGAACGTCTTCCAGGTCCAGGAGGTGCGCTCGCTGCTCGGGCTCTGCTTGCTCTATCCGATGATCCGGCGCGCCGGCGGCTTCACAACGCTCAAGACCACGCGCCTGCCGCAGCACATCGTGCGCAACCTGATCCACTACGTCTCACAGCTCGGCTGGTTCTTCGCGCTGACGCTGATTCCGATCGGCCAGGTCGTGGCGATCGAGTTCACGATGCCGATCTGGACCGCGATCCTCGCCGCCAGCTTCCTGTCCGAGCGCATGACATCGTGGAAAATCGCCGCGATCGTGCTTGGCCTCGTCGGCGTGATCGTCATCGTGCGGCCCACGACCGGCGAGATCAATCAGGGGCAGTTGATCGCGCTCGGCGCCGCGATCGGCTTCGGCGTCTCCATGGCGCTGGTCAAATCGCTCACCCGCACCGAGAGCGCGCTGGCGATCCTGTTCTGGATGCTGGTGGTGCAGGCGGTCGTGGGCTTCCTGCCGACGCTCTATGTCTGGGCCTGGCCGCCCAACTATGTCTGGGGCTGGGTGGTGGTGATCTCGGTCTGCGGCACGTTCGCGCATTATTGCCTCGCCAGCGCGATGCGCTATGCCGACGCGACCGTGGTGGTTCCGATGGACTTCCTGCGGGTCCCGCTCACCGCCACGGTGGGCTGGCTGTTGTATGCAGAGCGCCTCGATGCCTGGACGGTCCTTGGTGCGGTGCTGATCCTGTTTGGCAATCTCTTGAACCTGAAGCCGGCCGCCCCGGTTCCCGCCCGCGTGCAGTGAACCTCGCGCGGCCTCGCGCGACAAAACGAAGTGGCCGTGTGATTTGGATCACGTTGGAGGGGCATTCCATCGTGCACATTCGGCCACACAGCAGCGGGTTGAATACGACGTACTGCCGTTTTGGTGGCGCGAAGTCGGGCACTTCGTGTAGGTTCGTTGCCAATTTGTTGCTGCCTGCAATTCGATTCTGGGGATTTCAGATGCGCTATCTCACCCTCCTCGCTTCGCTGATGTGCATGGCGCTGTCGGTCAGCGCCGCGAAGGCCGACCGCCGCGTCGCCTTCGTCGTCGGCAACGGCACCTACAAGAACGTCGCGCAATTGCCGAACCCGCCGATCGACGCCAAGGCGATGGCGTCGACGTTGCGCAATGTCGGCTTCGAGGTGATCGAAGGCTCCAACCTCACGCGCGACCAGATGACGGAGAAGCTCCTGGACTTCGGCCGCAAGGCGCAGGGCTCCGACATCGCTGTGTTCTATTATGCCGGCCACGGCATCGCCGTCAGCGGCAGCAATTATCTCCTGCCGGTCGATGCCGACATCAAGTCGGAGATGGACGTCAAGTTAGGGGCCGCCATCAATATCGACCTGACGCTCGAACAGACCATGGGCGATGCCAAGGTCAAGCTGGTGTTCCTTGATGCCTGCCGCGACAATCCCTTTGCCGCGAAGATCAAGTCGAACTCGGCGACCCGCAGCGTCAACGTGCAGAGCGGTCTCGCCGAGATGAAGTCCGGCGAAGGCACGCTGATCGCGTTCGCCACCGGCCCGGGCCAGACCGCGCTCGACGGCCAGGAGGGCAACAACAGCCCGTTCACCCGCGCGCTGATCGACAACATCACCAAGCCCGGCATCGAGATCCAGCAGGCGATGACGTCGGTGCGCGCCCAGGTCAATGAAGAGACCCGCAAGGGCCAGCTGCCCTGGGGCCATACCAACCTGATCGGCGCGGTCTACCTCAACCAGGCGCCAACGACCCAGGTGGCCAACGCCGCCCCCACCGCGGCCGGCAGCATGCCAGCGGCGGCCGCCGGCAGCTCGGACGGTGTCGAGCTCGAATACTGGCGCTCGGTGAAGGAGAGCAACAAGCCGGAGGAGCTCAACGCCTACCTCTCGGCCTATCCGAACGGTCAGTTCAAGGCCCTGGCGCTGGCACGCCTCGCGGCGATCAAGAGCGGCCCCTCGACTGCGACCCGCAACCTCAATGCCGGTGTCGATCCCGCGACCTTCACTGACGATGCCAGCCAGCTCACCGAGGACCAGATCGGCCTCGACAAGGGCCAGCGCCGCGACGTGCAGCGCCGCCTCACCGGCCTCGGCTTCGACACCAAGGCGACCGGCGCGTTCACCGACGAGACCCGGACCGTGCTGAAGCGCTGGCAGGCCGCCCGCGGCTATCCGTCGACGGGCTACCTCAACAAGCTCCAGCACAAGGCCCTGCTGTCCGAGATCGTGGCGGCCGCGCCGGCCACCGCGAGCGACGAGAGCCAAAAGCCGGCCCGGCGTGCGGCCCCCGCCCAGGCCCAGAGCGCACCGGCGCAGCCTCGCAACAGCGGCGGCGGCGATGCCGGCGCAGCCTTCGTCGGCGGTGTCGTCGGCGGCATGATGGGCGGCATGTTCCGCCGCTGAGGCGAGACCCGGCTCCAAAACGCAAAAAGGCCCGGCGAGAGCCGGGCCTTTTTCGTGCTGGCAATGGCGTGCTGGCAATGGCTA
The DNA here is from genome assembly GCF_054049735.1 of Bradyrhizobium sp. P5_C12. Taxonomy (NCBI): domain Bacteria; kingdom Pseudomonadati; phylum Pseudomonadota; class Alphaproteobacteria; order Hyphomicrobiales; family Nitrobacteraceae; genus Bradyrhizobium; species Bradyrhizobium sp. P5_C12. Next base: position 93,208 of record NZ_JBFULU010000007.1, on the reverse strand, counting down.
GTAATCCTGGGTGAACCAAGGCACGAGCGTCCGGATCCGCGGCATCGCCTGCATCGTAATGCTCGTCCGAGCCATCTCCGCGATGCGCGGCGCCAGTGATGAGAGATCGCCACGGCGGGTCACCAGAAGCAGCTCACGAAAAAATCCGGGGCCCGGCAGAGGGAGAGCGCTGACTTGACCAGCATGGGCAAGCCCCTGCAACAGACACAGCGGCGTGGTGATCGCGACGCCCATCCCGGTCGCGACCATGGCGACCAAACTGTCCGAGGTGTCGAACTCAAAAGCCCGCGGCGGGCGAATGCCCATGCGGCTCAGATGGCGCTCGACCTGAGCGCCCGCATAGGAACGCTCGCTGTACCGGACCAGGCGATGTCGACCGAGGATATTCCGCAGATCAAGGCCGGCAAATTCGGCCTCCATGCCGCGCGGCACCACCAGCAGATTTGGCTCGCGATAGAATGGGAAGCGCTCGACGTCATACAGGTCATCCATCGCATCGCATGTGATCGCCGCATCGATCGTTCGGTGGACCAGCGCCTCGGCATGCGAGTGAGCAAGGCCCGACCAAACGGACAGACTCAGTGCGACCTCACCCGTCATGAGCTCCTTGACGAGGTGTGCGCCGACCGTGGCGGCATAGGAGTCGATGACGCCGAGCCTCAGATCGACACGCTCAGGCAGTTTCGCTGCGTCCCGGAGTGCGCTGAGCAATGCGTCAAAGTCGCGATTCAGATCGCGAACCCGGCCAGCAAGGATGCGGCCCGCCCGCGTCAGTGTAAGCGGCCTCCGGCTGCGGTTGAAGAACGCGACTCCGATCGAGGCCTCGGCCCGCCGCACAGCCTGAGAGACCGCCGATTGCGTCATCCCGAACTGACGGGACGCCTGAAGCATGCTGCCGGACTCCGCGACGGCAGCGACAATCTGCAAGCTTCGCAAGTCTGGAATGGGTGGCGTCATATCCATAGCTTAAGCAGAAGTCATATTAACATGCAAATTGTCTTCATTATATGAATTATCCTTGTAGGACAGCCGCATCCGAAAGCAGACTTCGGATCGTCCTAACAATTAAGCAGTCCCGATCCATGAGCGAGAAAGCGGATATTCTGGTGATCGGCCTCGGTGCCATGGGCAGCGCGGCCCTCTACCAACTGGCCAAGCGAGGGGTAAAGGCGGTCGGCCTCGATCGCTTCGCCCCGCCCCACACGATGGGATCCAGCCACGGCGAAACCCGCATCACCCGTCAGGCGGTCGGCGAAGGCCGCGATTACGTGCCCCTGGTGCTGGATACCCACCGGATCTGGCGTGAGCTTGAAGCCGAGACGTCTGCCGAGCTCCTCACGCCATGTGGCCTCGTCGTCATGGCGCCCGGTGTTGGCGAGACGTCGCACCACGGCAAGCCGGATTTCGTCGCACGCTCGATCGGAGCCGCGCGTGACTTCGGCATCGCTCATGAAGTGCTCGACGGGCGAGAGGTGGCTTATCGCTTCCCGCAATTCCTGAATCTCGAGGGTAACGAGAAGGCCTATTACGAACCCGGCGGAGGATACGTTTTTCCGGAGCGCTGCATCAAGGCGCAACTGACGCGCGCGGAGCAGCTCGGCGCAACGATACGCACGGGAGTCGAGGTTCTCTCGATCGTGCAGAGAGGCTCCGCCGTTCGGGTGGAAACGTCCTCAGGCACATTCGAGGCGGACCAGGCCGTCGTGTCGGCAGGCGGCTGGAATGCCCACCTGCTCGGCGCACCGTTCGATCGCGTGCTCACGGTGAAGCGACAGGTGCTGCATTGGTACGAGCTCGACGATACCAGCGCGTATCGCGCCAACGCCCCTGTGTTCATCTGGATGCACGGCGCGACGGATGTCGACTACCTCTACGGCTTTCCGCCATTGCCTGGCGATCGTCGCCTCAAAGTAGCGACCGAGCAGTACGAGACCAACACGACGGCCGACACCATCGACCGCACCGTCGATCCCGCGGAATCGGCTGAAATGTACCGGAAGCACGTCGCGGGGCGGCTCGCCGGCGCCACGCCGCGCGTCGCGCAGGCGGCTGCCTGCATCTACACTGTGACGCCCGATCGGGGCTTCATCATCGACCGCCATCCCAACCAGGACAGAATTTGCGTCGTCTCGGCGTGCTCGGGCCACGGCTTCAAGCACTCGGCAGGTATCGGCAACGTCGTGGCCGGGATGGTGACCGACGGTCGAAGTGCGATCGACCTCAGCCCATTCTCCATCTCCCGATTTTCGTGACGTTTGGCACGAGCCTTGTATCTTGAAAAAGCGCGCGCAACGCGCGTCGTGGTTTAAATCCTGGAGGCGTCATCCGATGAGAGACATTGTCCGTTCTATGATGACAGGAGTCGCGGCGCTGCTGATGCTTGGCAGTGCCCAAGCAGCCGATGGCGTCGATGCCATCAAGCAGCGCGGCACGTTGAATGTCGGTGTCAAGGCTGACTACAAGCCCTTCGGCTTCCGCGATCCCACGGGAAACGTGGTCGGCATCGAGCCGGATCTCGCCGCAGACATTGCCAAGCGCCTCGGCGTCAAACTCGAACTCGTTCCGGTCGCGGCCTCGAACAGAATTGAATTTCTTCAGCAGGGAAAGGTTGACCTGCTGATCGCGACCATGTCGGACAGGCCGGAACGCCGTCGCGTGGTTCAAGCCATCGAACCGTTGTACTATTCGGACTATGTGAACATCCTTCTCAACAAGAAGTCCGGCATCAAGGACTGGGCCGAGCTCAAGGGAAAACCCGTCTGCGCCACGTCGGGGGCCTGGTACAACAAGGACGTCGCCAAATCCTACGGCCCCGAAATCGTTGCGTTTGACGGCTCGGAGAAGCCCCTGTTCGCCATGAAGCAGGGCAATTGCATCGGCTATGTCTATGATCAGACCTTCCTGCAAGGCAAACTGCTGGAGGATGAGTGGAAGACGGACTACGACTTGCCCCTGAAAGGTGTTCTGCCTTCACCGTGGATGATCGCCGTTGCGCTCGAGAATACCAGCCTTCAGAAGCTGCTCGAAGATACGACAAAGGACTGGATGAAGACGGGCTTCATCGTGGCAGCGGAAAAGAAGTGGGGCATTACGCCGACCGAGTATTCGGTCTCCATGCACGAGCAATACAAGGACAAATGAGCGCGTGAACCGGAGCGCCGGAACGGTCTTGCGCTCCGAACAGGTCGAACCAATGCACTGATACGAGGCATCGCCTCAGCACCTCGGTCTCGCGCAAAATGCACGCCATCGGCGACTGGTTTCAACGGCTCTACGAGTCAACGGGGCTGAATTTCTCCGTGTTCTACGATGCGTACGACTGGGACCGCTATTTCGGCGGCCTCAAGATGACGCTGCTTCTGAGTGTCACGACCATCCTGCTGAGCCTCGTGATCGGTGCGGTTGGCGCCTTGCTGCAGGGCAGTCCGTCGATGTTGTTGCGGCTGCCCGTCAATGCTTTCGTGGTGGTGTTCCGCAACACGCCGCCGCTGGTCCAGCTCTTCTTTTTCTATTTCGGCCTCGGCACCATGCTTCCGGCCGTCGAGGCGGCGGGCATGCGCGTTCCGCTGCTGAGCAACGTTCAGTGGGCCATCATTTCGCTGTCACTGTTCGCGGGTGCATTCAACGTCGAAATCTTCCGCTCCGGCATCGAGGCGGTGCCGAGAACGACGCTGGAAGCCGCCGAGGCGCTCGGATACACGCGCCTCAAGGCCTACATCCATATCGTCCTTCCGCTGGCCATTCGCGTCTGCCTTCCCGCATTGAACAACAACCTCGTCAACCTGCTCAAGACGACCACCCTCGCCTACGCGATCGCCGTTCCCGAAACACTTTATGCGGTCAAGCAGATCTGGTCGGAATCGCAGAACGTCCTCGAAATGATGGTCGTGTTGCTGGCGACCTACGGCATCCTTGTCGGCGTCCTCGTCTGGCTGATGCATCGCTGGGAGCGGGCGATGCGCATCCCGGGATATGTCCGATGAAAGCCGCCAAGGCCGAGCACCGGCTCGCCGTCCTTCTGCCGTATCGTCTCGCGCCGACCCGGATGTCCATTCGGATCAACCCGCTGTCCGCCGCGATCCTCTGTTTTTGCGTTATCATGGCTGCATCCACCGCGTGGGCGGCGCAGACCGGGCCGGCGGTGCTGTCCCCGTTGCAAGTCATCGTGAAGTGGTCGCCACTGCTGCTGCGAGGGTTCGCCTTCAACATCCTGATCTCCCTGCTGGCCATGCTGCTGGGGACCATCGCCGGGCTTGGCCTGGGTCTGGGATTGCTATCGGAATTCCGGCCGCTCGCAGCCGTCAGCTGGTTCCTGACTCAATTCTTCCGGAACGCGCCCTGGCTGGTGCTGCTGTTCTTCGTCATGTTTCTGGTGCCCTTCCAGATCACCCTGTTCAAGACCACCGTCCCCTTGCCGGACTGGATCAAGGCAACGGTGGGCTTCGCATTGCCCGTCATGGCGAATGTCGCCGAGGTCGTGCGCGGTGCCGTCCGCTCCATTCCATCGACGCAATGGGAGGCAGCGGAATCGCTCTCATTCACGCGGCGCCAGACGATGTGGCTGATCATGCTGCCACAGTGCATCAAGCGCATGTTGCCGCCCTGGATGAACGTCTATGCGCTGGTCGCGATGTCGACGGTGCTGGCATCGATCGTCGGTGTTTCGGAAATGCTTACCCTGACAGCACAGGTGCATGCCGCCGAAGGCGGCAGGCCGGAGCTGTTCGCGCCGCTCTACGGTTTCGCCCTGTTGTGTTTCTTTCTCTACTGTTATCCGATCAACCTCTGGACCGCTCGTCTCGAGCGCCGGTTCCGCKTACGCTGAGGAAGCAGAGCATGGCCACGAGCTGGACTCCGGATCAGCCCATCGTCCAATGCGTCGACGTCAGAAAGTCGTTCGGCGCTCTCGAGGTTCTGAAAGGTATCAGCCTGTCGGTCAGGAAGAGCGAGGTGATCTGTATCATCGGCCCGTCCGGATCAGGAAAATCCACGCTGATCCGCTGCATCAATGCCCTTCAACCGATCTCGTCCGGCAGCATTCAAATCGAAGGCATCGAGGTTTCCGACCCCAGGCTCGACAAGCTGGCGCTGCGCCGCAAGGTCGGGATGGTCTTCCAGCAGTACAATCTTTTCCCGCACAAGACCGCGCTCCAGAACGTGATGATGGCGCCGATCCATGTTCTCGGCCGGAAACGTGCCGAGGTCGAAGCGCGCGCCCGAGCGCTGCTCGCCAAGGTGCGGCTCGCGGGGAAGGAGGATACTTATCCCGGTGAACTCTCCGGCGGACAGCAGCAGCGCGTGGCTATCGCCCGCTCGCTGGCGATGCGACCGGACATCATGCTGTTCGACGAAGTTACGGCCGCCCTCGATCCGGAAACGGTCAAGGAGGTCCTGGTCACCATCCGGGAGCTTGCCGAGGATGGGATGACATGCCTCCTCGTCACCCATGAAATGAACTTCGCGCGTGAGGTCGCCGATCACGTCTACTTCACCGATCGCGGTGTGATCGTCGAGCACGGGCCGCCGGAAGCATTGTTTACGGCGGCCAAGGACGAGCGAACGCAGCGATTCCTGTCGCAGGTCCTCTGAGTTCGCCGGCGCGCCGCCTTTCGGCGCCCCTGGCAGCCGGCCCCTACTTCCCCGCGGCCTTGCGCAGGGCGTCGTTGATGCGGTCCTGCCAGCCGGGGCCGCCCTCCTGGAAGAACTCGAGGACGTCCTGGTCGATGCGCAGCGTGACCTGCTCCTTGATCCCGGGAGCCGTGTTCTGCTTCGGGGGCGGCGCCACGGCGACCTTGGCCGTCACCTTCTTGAACGCCGCCTCGGCTTCGGTCCGCGCGTCGCCCAATGTCCGTGGCCGCCTCGGTAGATCCGCCATCTGCTAAATTCCTTCAAACAAAGCCGTCGAAAGATAGCGCTCCGAGAAGGATGGCACCACCGCCAGAATGGTTTTTCCCTCAGCTTCCGGCCGCTTGCCGATCTGGAGCGCGGCAGCGATGGCGGCGCCCGAGGAGATGCCGCCCGGAATGCCCTCGTGGCGCGCCAGCGCCCGCGACATCTCGATCGCCGTCGTCGAGTTGACCTTCACGATCTCGTCGATCACGGAGCGGTCGAGGATGTCGGGCACGAAGCCCGCGCCAATGCCCTGGATCTTGTGCGGGGTGTGCTGGCCGCCGGAGAGCACCGGGCTTTCCTCGGGTTCGACCGCGACCACCCGCAACGAGGCTTTGCGCGGCTTGAGCACCTGGCCGACGCCGGTGATCGTGCCACCGGTGCCGACGCCGGCAACGAAGAAATCGATATTGCCACCGGTGTCGTTCCAGATCTCCTCCGCAGTGGTGCGGCGATGCACCTCGGGATTGGCGAGGTTCTTGAACTGCTGCGGCATCACCGAATTCGGTGTGGTCTTCAGCAGCTCTTCGGCGGCGGCGATGGCGCCCTTCATGCCCTGCGCCGCCGGCGTCAGCACCAGCTCGGCCCCGAGAAACGCCAGCATCTTGCGCCGCTCGATCGACATGGATTCCGGCATCACCAGCTTCAGCCGATAGCCGCGCGAGGCGGCGACGAAGGCCAGCGCGATGCCGGTGTTGCCGGAGGTCGGCTCGATCAGCACGGTATCCGGCTTGATGATGCCCGCCTTCTCCATGGCGATGATCATGGCCGCCCCGATCCGATCCTTCACGCTGGCGGCCGGATTGAAATATTCAAGTTTTGCCAAAATGGTCGCATTCACGCCGTGCATGCCCGGCAGGCGTTGCAGCCGCACGATCGGCGTGTCGCCAAAAGCCTCGACGATCGAGTCGTAGACCCGGCCGCGGCCGGGTTGGTGCGCTGCACCCGTGGTGGACGATACGTCCATGATGAACTCCCTGTGACGGCGGTTTGCGCTTCTATCGCAGCTCTTGCGCAGTTACGGACAGCTTGCGGTGACACGCAAGCGACATTGCGGCACATGTTAAATACGCTGCATCGCAAAATCGCGTGAGCTGTAATTATCAGAAAACCAACGCATTTGTGTTGCGACCTCGTCAACTGATTCTGCTTATGTTAGACTTAGGTCTAGAAGCAGGAGGTCACCACGATGTCAGCAGTAGCTGAAGTGTTGTCGACCGTAGTGCCGATGCGCGATCCGCGTTGCAGCGAGTTGCCCACCTGTCCCGTCTGCGCCGACTCCATGGTCGCCGCCGAAGCCTCTGCGTACGTTTCCGACCACATGATCAGCTATCTCTGGACCTGCGACAATTGCGGGTACGGCTTCGTGACCAAGCACGCCGTCAAGCAGCGCTTCGTCTGCAACTGAGTTAGCGCTGGGCGATATCGCCCCTCGCCCAGTCCTCGCGCGTACGCTGATAGAACTCTTCGAACCTTCCGTGTGCGATCGCGTCCCTGATGCCCTGCATCAGGGACTGGTAGTAAGCGATATTGATCTCGGACAGCAGCATCGCCCCCAGCGTCTCGCCGGCCTTGACGAGATGGTGCAGGTAGGCGCGCGCGCAGTTGCACGTCGACGGCCACGAGCTCGCTTCGTCGAGCGGACGCGGATCGTCGGCGTGGCGTGCGTTGCGCAGGTTCACCTGGCCGAAGCGGGTGAAAGCGACGCCATGGCGGCCATTGCGTGTCGGCATCACGCAATCGAACATGTCGATGCCGCGCTTCACCGCCTCGAGGATGTCGTCGGGCGTGCCGACGCCCATCAGATAGTGTGGCCGGTCGGTCGGCAGCGCCGGCGCGGTCTCGTCGATCATCGCCAGCATCACGGCCTGCGGCTCGCCGACGGCGAGGCCGCCGATCGCATAGCCGTGGAATCCGATCTCGACCAGGCCTCTGGCGCTGGCATGGCGAAGCTGCGGCACGTCGCCGCCCTGCACGATGCCGAACAGCATGTAGCCCGCAGGCGCGCTCTCGAACGCGCGCTTGCTGCGCTCCGCCCAGCGCAGCGACAGGCGCATCGCCCGCTCGATGTCGTCCCGCTCGGCCGGCAGCCGCACGCATTCGTCCATCTGCATGGCGATGTCGGAGCCGAGGAAACGCTGCACCTCGATCGACCGCTCCGGCGACAGCTCGACCTTGGCGCCGTCGATATGCGAGCGGAAGGTGACGGCATGCTCGCTGACCTTGCGCAGATCCGACAGCGACATCACCTGGAAGCCGCCGGAATCCGTGAGCATCGGCCCGTTCCAGCCGGTGAAAGTCTGCAAGCCGCCGAGCGCAGCGATCCGCTCGGCGCCCGGGCGCAGCATCAGATGATAGGTGTTGCCGAGCACGATGTCGGCGCCGGCGTCGCGCACCTCGCGCCAATGCATGCCCTTCATGGCCCCGGCGGTGCCGACCGGCATGAAGGCCGGCGTCCGCACCACGCCGTGCGGCGTGGTCAGGCGACCGGTCCGCGCGGCACCATCGGTGGCGAGCAGTTGGAAATGATTGGGAAGAGAACTGTCGGGACGACTCATGGCGGTGCTTATTGCGTGTCGGGAGAGACCGATCAACCGCCCAATTCGCGGCCGTCAGCCACCCAGACCGCCCCACGACCGACACAATTGAGCCATGTGAGGGCCCACGCACGACCGCTTGTTAAACAAAACGATACCGTATAGTTCTATCAGCGGGGTCAGGATGGGATGTCGGCGCCCGGCGAAAATGCCGGCGGCGGCGTGTAGCGTAGACGGTGACTGACGGCGAATGCCTTCCCCCTTGGCCCAGACTGAATCGATCCTCTCCCGCGGCCGGATGAGGAGGACAGGCCTTCGCCTGCTCGGATCGGCCGTCCTCGCGTGCAGCCTTGCGCTGGGCGCCTGCACGACGCTGCCGCGGACGCCCTACACCGCGGCCGATGCCAGTGTTTCGCGCGTGCTCGATATCGACGGCCTCCGGCGTTACGCCGACGATCCCGTCACGAAATTCAGCTTCGAGAAAGACACCAGCACCGCCACCCGAAGCTATCTGGCCCTATCCGGCGGCGGTGCCGACGGCGCCTATGGCGTCGGCGTGCTCAACGGCTGGAGCGCGGCCAGAACCCGTCCCACCTTCTCGGTCGTCTCCGGCGTGAGCACCGGGGGCCTGATCGCGCCCTTTGCGTTCCTCGGCTCGCAATATGACGACACGCTGAAGGAGGTCTACACCAGCGGCATCGCCGAGAGCCTCTTGAACGATCCCAGCATCATGCGCGTGCTGTTCGGCTCCGGCCTGTTCGGCAACACGCGGCTGCGCGAGCTCGTCGCCCGCTATGTCGGGCCGGAAATCATGGCCCAGGTCGCGCGCGAGAACGCCAAGGGCCGAAAGCTCTTGGTGGTGACGACCGATCTCGACACCCAGCGCACCGCGATCTGGGACATGGGCAGGATCGCAGCGGTCGGAACACCCGAGGCCCTAAAGCTATTTCGCGACGTGATGGCGGCCTCCGCCAGCATTCCCCTGGTGTTTCCTCCGATCATGATCGATGCCGAAGGCGAGGGCCGCAGGTTTCAGGAGATGCATGTCGATGGCGGCGTGACGGCGCCGGTGCTGACGCTGCCGGAAGCCCTGCTGTTCCAGGGTAGCCGCCTGCCGGGCACCGCGAAGATGGACATCTACATCCTCGTCAACAAGAAGATCGAACGCAATTTCGAGCTCGTCTCCAACAGCACCATCGATGTTGCCTCGCGCAGCCTGTCGGCGATCACCCAGTCGCAGACGCGCTCGATCATCTTCTCGACCTATGATTTCGCCAAGCGCAACCGGCTGGGCTTTCATCTCTCCTACATCGCGCGCGATTATCCCGCGTCGCCCTCGGAGGGGTTCGACACCGCCTATATGCGGGCGCTATATCAGTACGGATATGAGAAAGCGGCGGCCGGCCAGGCCTGGACCTCGTCGCTCCCTTGAACCCCGGAACGACGCCGTACGGAGACCGTTGACGATACGGCCAATTCGGCCAGATTCGCGATGACGCCCCCGATCCTGCGCGTTATAGAGCGATGACCATTGTTGCTACCGCGCAGGAATCATTGGGCATGGGATTGACTGCGACCAGGACAAAACCGGCAGCGCCACGGCGCGAGGTGCCGAAATCCCGTGGCGGCCGCCCGACCAAAAGCGCCGCCATCGAGCGCGATCAGCGGCTGATCGAGGTCGCCACCCGCCTGTTCCTGGATCGCGGTTTCGACGCGACCTCGCTCGATGCGGTCGCGGAAGCCGCGCGCGTGAGCAAGCCCACGGTCTATTCCCGCTATGGCGACAAGCGCGGCCTGTTCACGGCGGTACTGAGACGCGAAATCTCGCGCTGGCTTGCGCCGCTGTCCGCGGCGGCCGAGACCCGGCTCGGCAGCTCATCCGACATCTCCGTCGAGCAGCGGCTGGTCGAGATCGGGCGGGAGATGCTGACATTCACCTGCGGGCCCGACGCCATGGCCTTCAGCCGCATGATGACGTCGCAGGCCATCAACTTTCCCGACATCGCCAAGCTCGGCAAGGAAGAAGGCTGGCTGAAGGCCGTCGCCACCACCGCGCGCTTCTTCGATCATCTGGTGGTGCAAGGCGCCCTCGATGTCGAGGACACCACCATTGCGGCCGAGGTGTTTCTTGACGTCGTCGTCGGCCACACCCATCGCATGGCGACGTTCGGAACCCCGATGGAAATCAAGTCCGCGGAGAAGCGGATGCGCGCGGCGATCAAGCTGTTCCTGGCCGGGGCGCTGGGACCCGCCGATCGCGTCAAGGATGCCGCCAAAGCCGCGCCACGCCGCCGTCCGTCCCGCTGACAATTCCGTGAGCTCGCGATCTATCCCCAAGGGGGCCACGGCCGCGCCATTGACCAAAATAAAACGATACGGTATGGTTTTGTTATAAGCGGTTCAGGCCCGGTTTTCACCAGCCCCAAAACGGGTCCGGACCGCCTTTCAGACTAGGATCGCCGCGACGGGTACAGCCCGTTGCAATGATCCGCGGCCGGCCGCTGCCCATGGTCGGCCGCGCATTTCTGTTCAAGACGGCCCGGGCCGCCGGCCGGTAAGACAGGTCTCGGCATGGAGACAACGAGAATGCGCATCGTCATAGGCTGGAAGCCGGTCCTCGCGATCACCCTGTGGGCGATGCTCATCGCAGCGCCGGCGCAGGCGATCGTCTCGGCAGGCGGCACACCCACCGCCCTTCACAGCGAGACAGATGGTGATGCGGAAGCCGACCGCCAAGCGGTCAGCCGCGAGATCGAGCGCTTCCGCAGCTCGACCGTCTCGATCAGTCAGGCCATGGCCATTGCCGAAGCGCGGCACGCCGGCGCCACGACTGCCGATGTCAGTTTTGACGGCGGTTCCGGCGTGCCGGTCTACCGGGTCAAGACCCTGCACAACGACCGGATCTGGCGGCACACGATCAACGCCTCGACCGGTGAGCTCATTGGCGGGGAAGCGGCCCTGCCCTTGACCGAGCTCGACGCGGAGGATCGCAACAACCTCGCAGCGCTCGGCGCCATCCGGCACCGCCTGGCGGATGCGGTGCGCGTTGCCGAGCACACGGCGTCCGGCAAGGCCATCAGCGGCGGGCTGGTGCGCGAACGCGGCCGGCTCAATTTCGCGATCGTCGTCATCAGCGGCGATGACCTCAAGGAGGTCATCCTCGAGCCGCCGGGCGCCCCGGCCAAATAGCGGAGGCCCCCGCCCCGGCCACAATCCCGCCGAAAAGCCATTGACGGGCGCAAGACTCTCCAGCATAAGTCGCCGCCATGTTCACGACCACCAAACGCACGACCAAAACCACCACGGCCTTCGGGGCCCGGGGAGGCGTGCGCTTGTAGTCGTCGACTAAAACGCAATCTGCTCTACCGAAGCCCCGCCCATGATGGTCCGGGGCTTTTTTGTTGTCTAAATCGCAAATTCAATGGAGGACACAGTGAGTAACGATCCCGTCGTCGCGATTGTCGGCGTCACCGGTGCGGTGGGCGCCGAATTCATCGCCACCATGGACAAGCGCGGCTTTCGCGTCAGTCAGCTCAAGGCGCTGGCGAGCGCCCGCTCGGCCGGCAAGACGGTGTCGTTCCGGGGCAAGGACGTCGTCATCGAGGAATTGACCGAGCGCGCCTTCGACGGCGTCGACATCGCCCTGTTCTCCGCCGGCGGCAGCATCTCGAAGAAGTACGCGCCGATCGCGGTGAAGGCCGGCGCCGTCGTGGTCGACAATTCCTCCGCGTTCCGGATGGATCCGAACGTGCCGCTGGTGATCCCCGAGATCAACGCCAACCGCATCCGCGACCACAAGGGCATCATTGCCAACCCGAACTGCGCCGCCATCACCGCGCTGGTTCCGCTCTGGCCGATCCACCAGAAGAACCGCATCAAGCGCGTGATCATCTCGACCTACCAGGCGGCTTCCGGCGCCGGCGCGGCCGCAATGGACGAGCTCGTCGAGTCCACCCGCGCCAATCTCAACGGGCAGGTCTATACGCCCAGGGTGATGCCGCACCCCTACGCGTTCAATCTCTTCAACCACAACACCGCGGTCGACCCCGAGACCGGCTACAACGACGAAGAGACCAAGGTCATCAAGGAGACCCGCAAGATTTTTGAGGACGAGACAATCGCGATTGGCGTGACCTGTGTGCGCGTGCCGGTGCTGCGCGCCCATTGCGAGGCCATCACCTTCGAATGCGAGAAGCCGATCAGCGAGGACCAGGTCCGCGCCATCATGGCGCAAGCGCCCGGCGTGAAGATCGTCGACGACCGCGCCAAGAACTACTTCCCGATGCCGATCGACGCCTCGGGCCAGGACGACGTTCTGGTCGGCCGCATCCGCAGGGATCTCAGCGATCCTAGCGGGCATTCGATCTCGATGTTCGTGGCCGCGGACCAGTTGCTCAAGGGCGCCGCGCTGAACGCCGTGCAGATCGCGGAGCTGCTGCCGCAGCGGGTGATGGCGTAACGGAAGGTACGTAGGGTGGGTTAGCAGAAGGCGTAACCCACCTCTTTACTGTCCACGCGGATAGAGAAGTGGTGGGTTACGCTTCGCTAACCCACCCTACGGCCCTGCCCGAAACAGCAGGCACGCATCCCCGTACGAATAGAACCGGTAGCCTTCCGCGATCGCATGCGCGTACGCCTGCTTCATCGTCTCGAGCCCCGCGAACGCCGACACCAGCATGAACAGGGTCGAGCGCGGCAGGTGGAAGTTCGTCATCAGCACGTCGACGGCTCGGAAGCGATAGCCCGGCGTGATGAAGATCGACGTCTCGGCCGTAAACGGCTGAATGGTGCCGTCCTCGGCAGCGGCGCTCTCCAGCAATCGCAGTGACGTGGTGCCGACGGCGATGATGCGGCCACCGTTGCTCCGCGCCGCGTTGAGCCGCTCCGCCGTCTCGGCCGGGATCGTGCCCCACTCGGCGTGCATCTTGTGGCCTTCGGTGTCGTCCACCTTCACCGGCAGAAAGGTCCCTGCCCCGACATGCAGCGTGACACGGTTGATGCCGACGCCGCGGTCGCGCAACGCCTGCTCCAGCGCCGGGGTGAAGTGCAGGCCCGCGGTCGGCGCGGCAACGGCGCCTTCATGCGCCGCGAACATGGTCTGGTAGTCAGCAAGATCCTGATCGTCAGGCGTGCGCTTCGAGGCGATGTAGGGCGGCAGCGGCGGGCTGCCGAGATCGGCGATCGCCTGGTCCAGCGCGGGGCCATGGAACGAGAAGCCAAGCGTCACCTCGCCGTCCGCGCCCTTGGCCTCGACCTCGGCGTCGAGATGGCCGAGCAGGCAGACCTTGCCTTCATTGCCGAACCGGATGCGGTCGCCGGCGGTGAGCTTCTTCGCCGGCTTCACCAGCGCCTGCCAGCGCGAACCGTCGAGCCGCTTGATCAGCGTCGCATCGATCTTCGGCTCGGTCTCGCGGCCGATGCGGCGGCCCCTGAGTTGCGCCGCGATCACCTTGGTGTCGTTGACGACGAGCTGGTCGCCCGGATTCAGCCATTGCGGCAGGTTGGAGATGGTCTGGTCGCGCAAGGCTCCGTTCTCCACGACCAGCATTTTCGCGGAGTCGCGCGGCTGCGCCGGGCGCAACGCGATGCGCTCGGCGGGCAGATCGAAGTCGAAGAGATCGGTGCGCATTGCGCCGTTGCGCCTCACTTGGCGTCATTCCGGGGCGATGCGCAGCATCGAACCCGGAATCTCGAGATGCCGGATTGCCGCGCTTTGCGCGGCCTCCGGAATGACGTGCTTGCGGTTACTCCGCGTCCGCGGCCATCCGCGCCTTGACGATCTTGTCGGGGTTCTGCACCGGCTCGCCGCGCTTGATCTTGTCGACGTTCTCCATGCCGGAGGTCACCTTGCCCCACACCGTGTACTGGTTGTCGAGGAAGCGGGCGTCGTCGAAGACGATGAAGAACTGGCTGTCGGCCGAGTCGGGGCTCGCCGCACGCGCCATCGAGGTGACGCCGCGCACATGCGACTCCTTGTTGAACTCGGCCTTCAGCTTCTGGCCCGAGCCGCCGGTGCCGGTGCCGTGCGGGCAGCCGGTCTGCGCCATGAAGCCGTCGATCACGCGGTGGAACACGATGCCGTCGTAGAAGCCCTCGCGGACCAGCTCCTTGATGCGCGCGACATGGTTCGGCGCGAGGTCGGGCCGCATCTCGATGGTGACGGGCCCCTGCGTGGTTTCGAGGATCAGTGTGTTTTCAGTGGCGCTCATGCTCGTCTCTCTTGGGTTGGGGGTGAAGTCTTCCGGTTGCGAAACTGGATCGCGAATGGACGCCCCGCAGCGGCGCCGGCCATCGCATCGGTAAATGGCATCGGCGTGCAGCGTTGCAATGCCTCCATCACCGCGATCCGGTATTGCAGCCGGTCATCGTCGGAGGCCTCCGCGGACTCATAGGTAATCCTCGGATGGCCCAGAATGTTTCCGGCCCGGTTAAAGCTCACGACGACGGTGATGTCGATGGGGCGGGCCCTGGCGGCCGGGGGCGGCTTCCAGCAGGTGCGCAGATGCTGGAATACCTCCTGGATGGTGTTGACCCGCGCGTCCTCGGCGGCCGCGCCGGACAGGCCGAACAGCAGCGCCGCGGCAGCTACGATGAGCTTTTCGCCACGGCGCGCCATCGCCTCTCCTATTTGATGTCGGAGGCGACCTGCACCTTCACCATCTTGTCGGGATCGGTGACGGTGCCGCTGCCTGAACCGGGAGGCGCCTTCTTCAACTTGTCGACGACGTCCATGCCCTGCACGACCTCGCCGATCACGGTGTAATTGTTGTCGAGGCTGCCGCCGTCCGCGAACATGATGAAGAACTGGGAGTTGGCGGTATCAACGCTGTCGCCGCGCCGGGCCATGCCGACGATGCCACGTGCGAAATGCACCTTGGAGAATTCCTGCTTCAGGTTCGGATATTTCGAGCCGCCGGTGCCGTTGAAGTTCTGGCCGTCGCCGGTCTGCGCCATGAAGCCGTCCATCACGCGGTGGAACGGCACGTTGT
This sequence comes from Bradyrhizobium sp. P5_C12, assembly GCF_054049735.1. NCBI lineage: Bacteria > Pseudomonadati > Pseudomonadota > Alphaproteobacteria > Hyphomicrobiales > Nitrobacteraceae > Bradyrhizobium > Bradyrhizobium sp. P5_C12. The sequence continues at coordinate 77,793 of NZ_JBFULU010000007.1, read as the reverse complement.
TGTAGTAGCCCTCGCGCGCGAGCTGCTTGATGCGCTCGGCGTGCTGGGGCGCAAGATCGGTCCGCAGCTTGATGACGATGCGGCCCTTGGTGGTGTCGATGACGATGGCGTTGGCCTTGTCGAGGCCAGCCGGCAGGGTCTGTGCGCCCGCCGGGACCGCGCCGACGAGCGCGGCAAAGATCGTGGCAAGAATTGCGAGACGACGGATCATGAAAACTCCGGATCAGGTGAGGTGAAGCGGTGCGCCGTTATCCGGCGAATTTGGCCTTGAGCAGGCTTGCTACGAGCGGCGGCACGAACGTCGAAACATCTCCGCCCATGGCAGCGATCTGGCGCACCAGTGTGGCGGTGATCGGGCGGACCATGGGGGACGCCGGCAGGAAGACGGTGTGCACCTCCGGCGCCATGGCCTCGTTCATGCCGGCGAGCTGCATCTCGTAGTCGAGATCGGTGCCGTCGCGCAGACCGCGAATCATGATGGTCGCACCATGCTTGCGTGCGGCAGTCACGGAGAGGTCATCGAAGGTGGTGGCCTCGAGGGTGCAGCCGGCCGCCGCCGCCACCGGCCCGCACACGTCGTCGAGCATTTTCAGCCGCTCTTCGGTCGAGAACAGCGGCTTCTTGCCGGGGTGGACCCCGATCGCGATCACCAGCCTGTCACACAGGGGAACGGCATGCCGGACCACGTCCAGATGGCCGTTGGTGATGGGGTCGAAGGAACCTGGATAGAAGGCAATGCGCGGCATGGCTCCGTCCTACCGCGCCCGGCCCGGCCCGGCAAGCCGGACCGGTTCCCTGGCCGTTTCCCGCCAAATATGCCGCCGGTCCTGTCGGCGCCGGCCGATTTGTTTCGTCCCGGGAGCGGCCACGAAACAAAGGGAGCGCGAACGAAACCATTTCCCGCGTCCGCGAAGACGTCCGGAAACTGGCCATGGTTACTAATCCGGCCAACGAATGACGGGCCGCATACTGGGCGTAGCGGCCGCATCACAGGGGACCGTCAATGATCAAGACCATCTCAGCGATCGCCATCGCCGCGTGTGTTGCCGCAGCGCTCACCATTTTGCCCGGCTTTGCCCCGACCGTCGAAGCCAGCGTGCCGCAGCCGCTCGCCAAGAGCGACCGGCTCGACATCCGGACCATCGGCAAGGACTGCTCGCAGCAGGCCTGGCCGAACTTCGAGGCCTCCTGCCTGCGCCGCGCCGGCACCAAGAGCAATGTCCGCGAGGCGCGCCTGGTGACCGCCGACCGTACCCCGTAGTCGGGTCTGTCAGCTTCGCGTCATGTAACCCCCAGTATGAATCTCATGGATATTTGCGACGTCTCGTCGCAGACTGCCTGATGATCGCGCCCCACGGAATGGCCTGTCGGGCGCGAACCCATTGGGGGATTGCCGTTGTCCAGTACGCCCGCAGTCGCTTCCGGCCATCAACCTGATCCGCTGCCGATTGCCATGACCTTGGGCGCCCTCGGGGTGGTCTATGGCGATATCGGCACCAGTCCCCTCTACGCCCTCAAGGAAGCCGCCAAGGCGGCCGCCCATGGGGCCACCCTCGCTCCCGAAGCTGTCCTGGGGATTGCATCTCTCATCCTCTGGGCCTTGCTGCTGATCATCTCGCTGAAATATGCGCTTTTGATCCTGCGCGCGGACAACCGCGGCGAAGGCGGCATCGTCGCGCTGCTGGCGCTGCTGCATGCCCGCAATGCGCAACCCGGCACCTGGCGCGCGCACCTCCTGGTCGTCGGCCTCGTTGGCGCCGCCCTGCTCTATGGCGATGGCGCGATCACGCCGGCGATCTCGGTGCTCAGCGCCATCGAGGGCCTCAAGGTCGACGCGCCCTCGCTTGCGCCGGTGGTGGTGCCCATCACCGTCGCCATCCTGATCGGGCTGTTCATGATGCAGAAGCAGGGCACCGGCTTCATCGGCCGCATCTTCGGACCGGTGATGCTCGCCTGGTTCTTCGTGCTCGCCGCGCTCGGCATCCACGGCATCGTCAAGGCCCCCGCGGTGCTGGCCGCGCTCAGCCCGCTCTATGCCTTCGACTTCCTGATCCACCAGGATTTCCACGTCTCCTTCGGCATCCTGGGCGCCGCCTTCCTCGCCGTGACCGGCGGCGAGGCCATGTATGCCGACATGGGGCATTTCGGCCGTTTCCCGATCCGGCTGGCCTGGTTCGCCATCTGCCTGCCCGCGCTGGTGCTGAACTATTTTGGCCAGGCCGCGCTCCTGATCACCGATCCCTCCATGATCGAGAACCCGTTCTTCCAGCTCTGCCCCGACGCGTTGCATTACGCGCTGGTCGCTTTCTCTGCCGTGGCAACCGTCATCGCCTCGCAGGCCATCATCTCCGGCGTGTTCTCGCTGACGCAGCAGTCGATCCAGCTCGGCTTCCTGCCGCGCATGCAGATCCGCCACACCACCAGCCACGCGATCGGCCAGATCTACGTGCCGCTGGTGAACTGGCTGCTCGCGGCCGCAACGCTCGGCGCGGTCCTGAGCTTCGGCACCTCCGATGCGCTGGCCGGGGCCTATGGCATCGCGGTGTCGCTGTTGATGGCGATCACCACGCTGCTGGCCGCCCTGGTCGCGATCCAGTGGGGCTATTCGCCGTGGCTCGTGATTGCCGTGAACGGCTTCTTCTTCGTGATCGACGTGATCTTCTTCTCGGCCAATTCGATCAAGCTGTTCGAGGGCGGCTGGTTTCCGCTGCTGCTCGCAGCCCTCGTCGCCTTCCTGATGCTGACCTGGCGCGCCGGCGTGAAGCTGGTCGAGGCGGCGCGCRGAAAACTGCGCCAGCCCGAGGAGGATCTGATCGAGACTGCGGTCAATAAATGCAGCGCCCGCCTCCCCGGCACGGCGGTGTTCCTGGCATCCGCAGCGAAAGGCGTGCCGCTGGCGCTGACGCAGTTCGTCAATCACAACCACGTGCTGCATGAACGTATCGTCCTCGTCACCGTCCTGATCGAGGAATCGCCGCACATCACGGACGAGGACCGCACCGAGGTGATCGAGATCATCCCGGGCATCACCCGCGTGGTCCTGCACTACGGCTTCATGCAGAATCCGACGATCTATGACGGACTGACGCTTGCCTGCCGCCAGGGCAAGCTGCCCGGCATCGACCTCTCCGACATCACCTATTACGTCGGCCGCGAGACCATCATCCCGCGCGAGGACGTCCCGGGCATGTGGGTCTGGCGCGAAACCGTATTCGCCTTCCTCCAGCGCAACGCCGAACGCTCAGCCGCGTTCTTCGGCGTGCCGACCAAGCAGGTGGTGGAGTTCGGGACGGAGCTGGAGATCTAGCGAGCCAAACCGTCCTGCTTACTTCTGCGGCGCCGGCACCCGTCGGACCGCCCAGCCGTCGTTGAAGCGTACCAGAATCGCGTCGCAGTCGTTGTCGGGACACTTCAGTTCGGTGTCGGCCGGGAATACGCGCAGAGCCACATGGTCGTTGTCGATCCAGCGTTGATGGCGCCACTCGACAAGTCCATCCTGCGACTCGCGCTGCCATTGGAGCACAAGCACGTCGCCCAGGGTTGAGCCGACTGCGAGGTCATATTCACCGCCGTGCGCATAGTCATTGTCGATAACGACAAAGCGCGATCCGTCATCCGAAAAAAACGGCACTCCAGAGAGACGCAAGGTTTTCCCCGTGCGGGCGCTCACCAGTTCGACGCCGCTACCCTCGTAATACCGGATGGCGATCGAATAGACGTGGGCCACAGGATGGTAGCCGACAAGCCAATATTGGATGCAATGCTGCGCGTCGTCGATCTCACATGCCTTGATGTCTGTTCGATAGACCTTGGACGTGCCGTTCTCGAGTTGCAGCGACAGCACGTCGCCCTTGCGGCTCGCAAGCTTTCCGAGGTCGCGCAGGCAAACAGCCTCCCGCGCGTCGAGCTTCGTGTCCTCGATATTGGCACGGCAAGTCCCGGCCGCAGCATTGGAGGCTGTCTGAGCTGCGGTCTGCCCAGCGCACAGAGCCGCGAGCCAGCCAACGAAAATAAGGATGGCGATAACGCGCACGTTCCCGGCGTGTCCATGTTTGTAATGGATGCGATCGATTGCCGGACACTACTCAAAGTTACAATTGAGGACAACTCTCTCGGCGAGCTGCACCTCAATGTAACTGCAATGTCGACGTTGCTGCGTCGGCAACTGCCCGCGACCGGGCAGCGGATCAGCTGGCCCTTGTCGGTGACCAGCATGATCTGGCCGGCACCTCCACCGGGGCGGTTCTGCCTTCAATGCGGCGGCAAGGGCTTCATTCCGGCCTTGGTGATCACGGCTGCAACATCTGCGGAGGACAGGAAGTGCAGCAGGGCAATCGCGGCGTCGGGCTGTTGCGAATTCTTGGGCAGGGCACCGACATACAGGGTCGGCGGCTGAACCTCAGACGGCACCGTGCCCACGAAATCGATCCCCGGCACGTGGATCAGCTCCGGGACTTGCTGGAAACCTATGTCCGCCTCTCCGCGGGCGACGACGGCAGCGACGGGCTCACCTGAGGGAGGACCGCGTACCTTGCGAGTCTTGCCGGCGATCTCGTCGGCGACACCGAGCTTCTTGAAGCCGACTGTCGACAGATAGGTGCCGCTGGAGCTGTCCGAATAGGCGATCGACTTGGCCGCGAGCAACGTCTTGCGCAGCGAATCCACCGTGCTGATGTCGGGCTTGGGTTGCCCGGCACGAACCACCATGCCGATGAACGATTCCGCAAGCGGCATCCGGCTGCCGGGTCGCGTCAAATTCCGCTGGTCCAGGAGATCGACGCCGACGCCGTCCATGATCACCACGTCGGCCTCCTCGCCGCGGGACAGACGCGTCGGTATCGCTTCCGGTGAATCGCCGATCGAAGGCCCGCGCGTGGTGACGAGCTTGTGCCCCGTCGACTTCTCGAATGCAGGACCGAGCTCCTCGTACACGGCAAAGAACCCGGCCGAGATCATCACCTTGACATCAGCAGCCGCTGCCCCCGTCGCCAAAGTGACGGTGACCAGGACAGCAAACAGGCAAGCAATGCATCGCGGCATGGCACGTCCCCCCAATACTAGCCTCGGCCGCGCCTAATGCGCACCATTCCCGTTCTCGCCGTTGCCGCTCTCGGCCTCTTCCGTGATGTGCTCGACCGAGACGACGTGCTCGTCCTCGGCGGTGTCGAACACGATCACGCCCTGGGTCGAGCGGCCGGCGATGCGGATGCCCTCGACCGGGCAGCGGATCAACTGGCCCTTGTCGGTGACCAGCATGATTTGATCAGCATCCTCCACCGGGAAGGACGCGACCAGGTTGCCGTTGCGGTTGTTGACGCTCATGGCGACGATGCCTTTGCCGCCGCGCCCCGTCGTGCGGTACTCGTAGGACGAGGTCCGCTTGCCATAGCCGTTGACGGAGACGGTGAGCACGACCTGCTCGGCCGCCGACATCTCGACATAGCGCTCCGGCGGAAGCTGGAAGCTGCCGGAGGTCTCCTCGGCCTCGGCGTCAGCTGCCGGCTCCTCGGCCGCGGCTTCGCCGGCGACCGCGCGGCGCATCTTCAGGTACGCCGAACGTTCGTCCGAAGAGGTCTCGACATGGCGCAGGATCGCCAGCGAGATCACCTTGTCGCCCTCGCCAAGCGCAATGCCGCGCACGCCCATCGAGGTGCGCCCGGTGAACACGCGCACGTCGGTGACGGGGAAGCGGATGCACTGGCCGCCCGCGCCGGTCAGCAGCACGTCGTCGCGCTCGGTGCAGATCTGCACGTCGACGATCGCTTCATTCTCGTCGAGCTTCATGGCGATGATGCCGGAGCGGCGGACGTCGACGAAGTCGGACAGCTTGTTGCGCCGGACATTGCCGCCTGTCGTGGCGAACATCACGTCGAGGTTGCCCCAGGTGGATTCGTCCTCCGGCAGCGGCATGATGGTGGTGATGCGCTCGCCCTGCTCCAGCGGCAGGATGTTGATCAGCGCCTTGCCGCGCGCGTTCGGCGCTGCCATCGGCAGCCGCCAGACCTTCTCCTTGTAGACCTGGCCGCGCGAGGAGAAGAACAGAACCGGCGTGTGCGTGGAGGCCACGAACAGGCGGCTGACAAAGTCCTCGTCGCGGGTCTGCATGCCGGCGCGGCCCTTGCCGCCGCGGCGCTGCGCCCGGTAGGCCGACAGCGGCACGCGCTTGACGTAGCCGGCGTGCGACACGGTGACGACCATGTCCTCGCGCTGGATCAGGTCCTCGTCCTCGACCTCGCCTTCCTGCTCGATGATCACGGTGCGGCGTGGGGTCGCGAACTCGGCCCTCACCTCGGCGAGCTCGGTCTTGACGATGTCGAGCACGCGGGCACGCGAACGCAGGATGTCGAGATAATCGGCAATTTCGCCGGCGAGCGTGTCGAGCTCTTCGCGGATCTCGTCACGACCGAGTGCTGTGAGGCGCTGCAAACGCAGATCGAGAATGGCCCTGGCCTGCTCCATCGACAGCCGGATGGTGCCGTCCTCGCTGATGCGGTGGCGCGGGTCATCGATCAGGGTCAGCATGTCCTCGACGTCCCGGGCCGGCCAGTCGCGCGACATCAGGGTGTCGCGCGCCGCGGTCGGATCCGGTGAGGTGCGGATGACGCGAATCATTTCGTCGATGTTGGCCACCGCGATCGCCAGGCCGACCAAGATATGCGCGCGGTCGCGCGCCTTGCTCAGCAGGAACTTGGTGCGCCGCGTGACGACCCGCTCACGGAAGTCGACGAAGATGGCGAGCAGGTCTTTCAGAGTCATGATCCGCGGCCGACCGCTGTCGAGCGCCACCATGTTGACGCCGAAGCTCGTCTGCAGCGGCGTGAATCTGTAGAGCTGGTTCAGCACCACGTCGGGCACGGCGTCGCGCTTCAATTCGACGACGACGCGGAAGCCGTCGCGGTCGGATTCGTCGCGCAGGTCGGCGATGCCCTCGATCTTCTTTTCCTTGACCAGTTCGGCGATGCGCTCGACCATCGTCGCCTTGTTCACCTGATACGGGATCTCGGTGATGATGAGCGCCTCGCGCTCCTTGCGAATGGTGTCGATGGTGACCTTGCCGCGCATCACGACCGAGCCACGGCCCAGGTGGTAGCCGGCGCGGATGCCCGCCCGCCCGAGAATGATGCCGCCGGTTGGAAAGTCCGGTCCGGGAACGATGTTGATCAGCTCGTCGATGGTGAGCGCGGGATTGTCGATCAGCGCCACGCAGGCATCGATGACCTCGCCGAGATTGTGCGGCGGAATGTTCGTGGCCATGCCGACTGCGATGCCGCCGGCGCCGTTGACCAGAAGGTTCGGGAACTTGGCCGGAAGAACCGAGGGCTCGGTCTCGTTGTTGTCGTAGTTCGGCTGGAAGTCGACGGTGTCCTTGTCGATATCGGCCAGCAGGGCCAGCGCCGACTTGGTCAGTCGCGCTTCGGTGTAACGATAGGCGGCAGGCGGATCGCCGTCGACCGAGCCGAAATTGCCCTGACCGTCGATCAGCGGCACGCGCATCGAGAAGTCCTGCGCCATGCGGACCATGGCGTCGTAAATCGACTGGTCGCCGTGCGGATGATACTTACCGATGACGTCGCCGACCACGCGGGCGGACTTGACGTATTTCTTGTCGGGCGTGTGGCCCTGCTCGTGCATCGAGTACAGGATGCGGCGGTGCACCGGCTTCAAGCCGTCGCGGGCATCAGGCAACGCACGCGCCACGATCACGCTCATGGCGTAATCGAGATAGGACTTCTTCATCTCGTCGAGGATGGAGACGGGGCGAATGTCCGAGGGTTGCGCCGGCTGGTCGCCGGGCTTGTTGTCGTCGTCAGCCAAAGGGGAATCCGGTGAGTTTTTATCTGGGAATCATATAGCGCATCGAAGCCCTCATAACCACCCTTGCGAGGTTCAGGGAAGCGCTTTTTCCGACTGTTTTTCCAGAGACTTACGCGCTCCGCGGCACCGCCTTTGACGGGGCCGGAACGAGCCGGGCGGAACCGCCTCTTACGCCCCGAAAATCACCCGGTTCATGATCCGCCCGGGCAGCAGCGTGAACAGGCCCGCGATCACCAGCGCGCCGACGAAGGTCATGATCATGATGCGCCGGTGATCGGCGACGCGGTGGGTGTGCGCCCGCCAAACCGCGAGCGGCAGCATCACCAGTGTGAAGATCGAGAGCAGATGGATCGGACTGAATGGCCCGACCAGGCGGATCTGGTGGATCCAGAACGACGATGCGGCCACGGCCGCCATCAGCACCACCCAGATCCAGCCGATCGTCCGATGCGGCAGCGTGCCCTTGGGAGCTGCAAACTGGACGAGACCGAGCACGAAGGCGGCCATGGCGGCGAAGGCATGCAGCGGAATGGCCGGGGCGGCCTCAAGCAGCGGTGCAAAGCTCATGCGGGGCTTCCTCCGATCGACAGCCAGTCCATGTGAATAGGATTAACATTAAGTTAATACCATTCACATCGCAGCCCGTCAAAGACTTGAGGCAGCACATGAGGCAAGCCCGGAAAACCGAGCTTGACCCGTCAATTGGTAAGAAATCCTGCCGCTCTACGCCAGCCCGTAACTCTGATGGGTGAAGCGCCCCTTTTGGCCAACGCCAGGACGGGATTCCGCCAGCCACCAAAAGGCGTGTATCTAGAACCAGATCGATCGGGCTTTCCCGGTCCCTCCCCTGGAGTGGTCAAAGTGACCAACGTCCTGTTCGTCTGCAGCGCCAATCGCCTCCGCAGCCCGACCGCTGAACAAGTCTTTTCGACTTGGCCAGGCGTCGAGACCGACTCTGCGGGCATCTCGAACGACGCGGCCGTGTCGTTGTCGTCCGAGCAGGTCGAATGGGCCGACATCATCTTCGTCATGGAGAAGACCCACCGTAACAAGCTGAACCGGAAATTCCGCTCCAGCCTGAACAACAAGCGGGTCATCTGCCTCGACATTCCGGACGACTATGAATTCATGGATCCCATCTTGATCCGGATACTTGAAAGCCGCGCCGGCCGTTTCCTCTCACGACCAGCACCGGCTATTCCCAAGCCTTAGAACGGCAAGCCTCAGAACGGGATGTCGTCGTCCATGTCGCTGTTGCGGCCACCGCCGCCGGCGGCCACCGGACGGCGCGGCGCGCTGCTGACCGGACCGCTGGAGCCGAAGTCGCCGCCCGGCTCCTCGCCGAAGCTGCCGCCGCCCCCGCCGCCACGGCCATCGAGCATCGTGAGGGTCGAGTTGAAGCCCTGAAGCACGACCTCGGTGGAGTACTTCTCCACGCCGCTCTGATCGGTCCATTTGCGGGTCTGGAGCGCGCCCTCGATGTAAACCTTGGCGCCCTTCTTCAGGTACTGCTCGGCGACCTTGCAGAGGCCTTCATTGAAGATCACGACGCGATGCCACTCGGTCTTTTCCTTGCGCTCGCCGCTGTTCTTGTCGCGCCAGGTCTCCGAGGTCGCGATGCTCAAATTCGCGATCGGCCGCCCGTCCTGGGTGCGCCGGATTTCCGGATCCTTCCCGAGATTTCCAACCAGAATGACCTTGTTGACGCTTCCCGCCATCGCCGCTCTCCATTCCAAATGCCACTGAATTTCAAAAGGCCGGGCCCGCGCGCCCGCGGTCCTCTGCCACCCTGTTGGCGACCCTATACGCTTGCGAGGGCCGGTCAGCCCGTCACCCCTCAGGTTATCCCCATATATAGCATCGGCCTGAAGCTTGTTCCAGATTTGTTCTTGCGAAACTGGCGGTCGCGGTGCAGGCCAGACGGCGTCAATGTGCAGCGACAATGCAAGGCACCGGATGGAACCTTTTCAGGTTCCCGCGAACGACAAAAACCACTTAACATTCATCAAGTTAGAGGCGCTGCCGTTGCGTCGCGAGTGTGGTATTTCGGAGACGGACTCTGCCACTTGATTGGGCTACGGTTGCCTCGGAATTAAGTTCATATGGGCGTCGCGCCTTGATTAGCCGCTTCGGGGACCTCCAGGAGGCGGTTGTAACTGGGGAGACTGCAATGAATAAGATTTTGATCGGCGCAATCGGTGCAGTGACATTGAGCCTCTCGGCTCCCGCGAGCGCGGCGGATATGGCCGCGCGTCCCTACACCAAGGCTCCGCCGCCGATGGTCGCCACCATCTACGACTGGAGCGGTTTCTACATCGGCATCAACGGCGGCGGCGGCACGAGCCACAAGTGCTGGGACTTCGATCTGGGCGGCGGCGTGCTGGTCGGCGAGGGCTGCCACAACGCGACCGGCGGCACGGTCGGTGGCCAGGTCGGCTATCGCTGGCAGTCGGCCAACTGGGTGTTCGGCCTTGAAGGCCAGGGCAACTGGGCCGACTTCTCCGGTGACAACATCAGCGCGGTGACCGGCCTACGCGATCGTTCAAAGATCAACGCCTTCGGTTTGTTCACTGGCCAGATCGGCTACGCCTGGAACAACGTGTTGCTCTATGTGAAGGGCGGCGGCGCTGTCGTCGGCGACCGCTATCGGAGCTACGATGTCGTCACCGGCCTCGAATTCGACCGGGCCAACGAAACCCGTTGGGGTGGCACCGTGGGCGCCGGCGTCGAGTTCGGGTTTGCGCCGAACTGGACGGTGGGCTTCGAGTACGATCACATCTTCCTCGGCAACCGCACCATCAACTTCACCGGCTCCGGCAACTTCGTCGCCGCGCCGCTCGGCGCTCTCACACGGTCTGAGCGAATCAGCCAGGACGTCGATATCGGCCTCGTCCGCGTGAACTATCGCTGGGGCGGCCCGGCGATCGCGCGGTACTGATATCGCTCTGATATCACTCAGGATAAAAGGCCGGCCTCGCGCCGGCCTTTTTGCTGCGCACAGCCGGTTGCTGCGCACGGCCGGAACAATAGGTCAGCCACCGCGACATTTCCAATCTGCTGTGTCTTTTCGGGTACACAACTTGCGGCTTCACTGGTGTAAGCACGACGTCAGTTGGACCAGAGCGTCCGATGCCCTTCTCGATCGTGGAAGGCACAAACAGAAACTGGGACTGGGATTAAGTTGAAAATGAAGAAAGTTTTGTTGGCTTCGGCCTGTTTGTTCGCACTCGCCGCTCCGGCCTCGGCCGCCGATCTTGCTGCGCGCCCCTACACCAAGGCTCCGGTGGCTGTGGCCTCGGTCTACAACTGGACCGGCTTCTACCTCGGTATCGTCGGTGGCGGCGCTTGGGAAAACGGCTCGGGCGACCCGAAGATGAAGGGTGGCTTCGTCGGCGGCACCGCCGGCTACAACTGGCAGACCGGCAACGTCGTGTTCGGCATCGAGGCCGACGGCAGCTGGGCTGACGTCAGCGCTTCGGTCACCGGCGCCACCGTTGTCCCCGGCTTCGGCGTTGTAACCGCGACCGCGAGCTCGAAGACCGATGCAATGGGCACCGTGCGCGGCCGCATCGGCTACGCCGTCAACCAGGTCCTGTTCTACGGCACCGGCGGCTACGCCTGGATCGACAACAAGATCACCCTCTCTGCGCTCGGCGTGTCCGCGTCGGACAGCAAGTGGCACTCCGGCTGGACCGTCGGCGCGGGCGTCGAGGCGTTCTTCGCTCCGCAGTGGTCGGTCAAGGGCGAGTATCTCTATCGCAGCCTTGGCGGCGAGACCTACTTCTCCGGCGCTCTCCCCACCGGCACGCTCAACTTCCACACCGTGCAGGTCGGCGTGAACTATCACTTCGGGGGCCCGGTGGTCGCGAAGTACTGAGCTTCGCCTCCAACGCACTGCGTTACGAAAGGCCGGCCTTGCGCCGGCCTTTTTGTTTTCGCGCGTGCAGATCCAGGCGAACCGCTTCCCGGCGTTTTCGTGGGAGCTGTGGCACCCCGGTGACACAACCTTTGGCTTCAATGGTGTAAGGCAATGACATCAGTTGGGTCATTGGGTCCACTGCTCTTCCGCCGTGCGGAAGGCGACCAAAAGAAACGGAACTGGGGAATCGAAATGAAGAAGGTTTTGCTGGCCTCGGCCAGTCTGTTCGCACTCAGCGCGTTGGCTCCCGCCTCGGCGGCCGATCTGGCGGCCCGCCCCTACACCAAGGCGCCCGTTGCTGTGGCCTCGATCTACAACTGGTCGGGCTTCTATATCGGCATCAACGGCGGCGGCGCCTCGAGCCGCAATTGCTGGGATCTCAACACGGTCCTCGGCGTCGCAATTCCAGTCACGGCTGAGGGCTGCCACAATGCGACCGGCGGCCTCGTCGGTGGCCAGGTCGGTTATCGCTGGCAGTCGGCCAACTGGGTGTTCGGCCTTGAAGCCCAGGGCGACTGGGCCAATCTGAAGGGCTCGAATACGAGTTCGCCGGCAGCGCTCGCGCCGCTGGTCAACCAGACCAAGATCGATGCGCTTGGCCTGTTCACCGGCCAGGTCGGCTATGCCTGGAACAACGTGCTCTGGTACGTGAAGGGCGGCGCCGCCGTCACCCACGCCAAGTACGACGGCCTGTTCGGCGGCGTGGTCATCGACAGCGCCAGCGAGACGCGTTGGGGTGGCGCGGTCGGCACCGGCATCGAGTTCGGCTTCGCGCCGAACTGGTCCGTGGCGATCGAATACGACCATCTGTTCATGGGCAGCCGCAACAACTCGTTCACGGTTCTCGGCGTCAACGACCGCATCGACCGTATCAAGCAGGACGTCGACATGGGCACCGTCCGCGTCAACTATACCTTCGGCGGCCCCGTCGTCGCGAGGTACTGAGCTTCGCTTCCAACGCCATCGCGTTACGAAAGGCCGGCCTCGCGCCGGCCTTTTTGTTTTCGCGCGAGCGTGCACCCAACCGTCTTGGAGTCGTGAGGCGCGCAAGGCGTCCGCGAATGGCTTCGGCGAGTTGAGGACGTAACATGAAGACGTGGATGCTGACCGCGGTCAGCCTGTTCGCATTCGGCGCGGTCGCGCCGGCCGGTGCCGCCGATCTCCCCCTCTACCCCAAGGCGCCGGTGGCGCCCGTCCTCGGCTATGACTGGAGCGGCGTCTATGTCGGCATCAATGGCGGCGGCGGCTGGGCCCATGCCTGCTGGGGCGTGACAAATGCACTTGGCGTCGCCGTCGATCCAGCCGTCGGCGAAGGCTGCCACAATGCAGGCGGCGGCACGGTCGGCGGTCAGGTCGGCTATCGCTGGCAGAGGGGTCGCTGGGTTCTCGGCGTCGAGGGCCAGGGCAACTGGGCCGACTTCAAGGGCAGCAATGTCAGCGTGGCGCTGGCGCCGCTGACCAACCAGACCAAGATCGACAGCTTCGGTCTCTTCACCGGCCAGATGGGCTACGCCGTGAACAGCCTGCTGTTCTACGGCAAGGCCGGCGCGGCCGTCGCCCACGACAAATACGACACGTTCTTTCCGGGCGCGCCCGCCGCCTTCGCGTTCAACAGCGTCAACCAGACGCGCTGGGGCTACACTGTCGGCATCGGCGTCGAATACGGCTTCGCCGAGAACTGGTCGGTCGGCGGCGAATACAACCATGTGTTCCTGGGCCATCACAACGCCGAATTCGCCACCCTGGCCGGCGGCCTGCTCCCGCGCAGCGACCGGATCGGCCAGGACATCGACGTCGGCCTGATCCGCGTCAATTACCGCTGGGGCGGCCCGGTCGTCGTCAAATACTGACCCCCCAAATACTGCCCCCCAAATACTGACCCCCAAGGACTCCTCCAAGGTCCTGCTCAAGCGCGGATGATGCGATCCGCAGCCAAATGCGAACGAAGGGCCGGCCTCGTGCCGGCCCTTCGTCTGTTCCGGATCGCAGCTGCTACTGCCAGATGCCGCCAGCGCGCCAACAATCCGTTGACGATTCGCAAGTCCCACTGGAAATCCGTCGCCGTTCTTCCTACGTTCGCTGCCATACCCATCGGCGCCGATCCCGGTTCCGGGCAAAGCGCGCCTACAACGTTGGCGCGATCGCGCGCCGTTGGGATTCCTTGAGGACCACCAGGATGGATGAAGTGATCAAGGCGAAGCGCCAACAACAGAACGCGGGATCACACCTGCGCGCAATTACGATCCGTGGCGCGCGCGAGCACAACCTCAAGAATGTCGACGTCGAGATTCCCCGCGACAAGCTCGTGGTGTTCACCGGCCTGTCCGGCTCCGGCAAATCCTCGCTCGCCTTCGACACCATCTACGCCGAGGGCCAGCGCCGCTACGTCGAGTCGCTCTCGGCCTATGCCCGCCAGTTCCTGGAGATGATGCAGAAGCCGGACGTCGACCAGATCGACGGCCTGTCGCCGGCGATCTCGATCGAACAGAAAACCACCTCGAAGAACCCGCGCTCCACCGTCGGCACCGTCACCGAGATCTACGACTACATGCGGCTGCTCTGGGCGCGCGTCGGCGTGCCCTACTCGCCCGCCACCGGCCTGCCGATCGAGAGCCAGACCGTGTCGCAGATGGTCGACCGCGTGCTGGCGCTGCCCGAGGGCACCCGCCTCTATCTGCTCGCGCCGGTCGTGAACGGCCGCAAGGGCGAGTACAGGAAGGAGCTCGCTGAATGGCTCAAGAAGGGCTTTCAGCGCGTCAAGATCGACGGCACCTTCCATGAGCTTGCCGAGGCGCCGACGCTCGACAAGAAATTCCCGCACGACATCGACGTCGTGGTCGACCGCATCGTGGTGCGGCCCGACATCGGCCAGCGTCTCGCCGAAAGCTTCGAGACCGCGCTGAAGCTCGCCGAGGGCCTCGCCGTCGTCGAATTCGCCGACGCGCCGGCGACGGCTCCGGCCGAAGAGAAAAAGAAGACCGCAAAGATCCACGACAAGAGCGGGCCCGAGCGCATCCTGTTCTCGGAGAAGTTCGCCTGCCCGGTCTCCGGCTTCACCATCCCCGAGATCGAGCCGCGACTGTTCTCGTTCAACAATCCCTACGGCGCCTGCCCCGCCTGCGGCGGCCTCGGCGTCGAGCAGCATGTCGACGAAGACCTCGTCATCCCCGACAAGGAGCTCGCCATCGGCAAGGGCGCGATCGCGCCCTGGGCCAAATCGTCGTCGCCCTACTACGTGCAGACGCTGACGGCGCTCGGCAAGCACTACAAGTTCACGCTGACCACCAAATGGAAGGATCTGCCGAAGAAGACGCAGAACGCAATCCTCCATGGCTCGGGCGAGGACGAGATCAAGTTCTCCTACGAGGACGGCGTCCGCTCCTACGACACCAAGAAGCCGTTCGAGGGCGTCATCACCAACATCAACCGCCGCTATCGCGAGACCGAGAGCGAGTGGGCGCGCGAGGAGCTGGCGAAGTATTTCCATGACGTCCCCTGCGAGGCCTGCAAGGGCTTTCGGCTGAAGCCGGAGGCGCTCTGCGTCAAGATCGGCGGCAAGCATATCGGCGAGATCTCGGAGTTGTCGGTCAAGCGCGCCGGCGACTGGTTCGAGACCGTGCCGGAGGCGCTGAACGCGCAGCAGAACGAGATCGCGGGCCGCATCCTCAAGGAGATCCGCGAGCGCCTCACCTTCCTGCTCGACGTCGGCCTCAACTACCTCACCCTGTCCCGCTCCTCCGGCACGCTGTCGGGCGGCGAGAGCCAGCGCATCCGCCTGGCCTCGCAGATCGGCTCGGGCCTGACCGGCGTGCTCTACGTGCTGGACGAGCCCTCGATCGGCCTGCACCAGCGCGACAACGCCCGCCTGCTCGACACGCTGAAGCGGCTTCGCGACCTCGGCAACACCGTGATCGTGGTCGAGCACGACGAGGACGCGATCCGTTTGGCGGACTACGTGCTCGACATCGGCCCCGGCGCCGGCATGCATGGCGGCCACATCGTCGCCGAGGGCACGCCCGCCGAGATCATGCGCAACCCGAAATCGCTCACCGGCAGATATCTCACCGGCGAGCTCGAGGTCGAGGTGCCGGAGCGGCGCCCGCCGAACCATCGCCGCACCATCAAGGTGGTCAACGCGCGCGGCAATAATCTCAAGAACGTCACCGCCGAGATTCCGCTCGGCCTGTTCACCTGCGTCACCGGCGTCTCCGGCGGCGGCAAGTCGACGCTCCTGATCGACACGCTCTACCGCGCCATCGCCCGCAAGCTGAACAATGCCAGCGAAGGCGCCGCGCCGCACGATCGCATCGAGGGCCTCGAGCACATCGACAAGATCATCGACATCGACCAGTCGCCGATCGGCCGCACCCCGCGCTCGAATCCCGCGACCTACACCGGCGCCTTCACGCCGATCCGCGAATGGTTTGCCGGGCTCCCGGAAGCGAAGGCGCGCGGCTATGAGCCCGGCCGCTTCTCCTTCAACGTCAAGGGCGGCCGCTGCGAGGCCTGTCAGGGCGACGGCGTCATCAAGATCGAGATGCACTTCCTGCCGGACGTCTACGTCACCTGCGACGTCTGCAAGGGCAAGCGCTACAACCGCGAGACGCTCGAAGTCCTGTTCAAGGGCAAGTCCATCGCCGACGTGCTCGACATGACCGTGGAAGAGGCCGCCGAGTTCTTCAAGGCCGTGCCGCGCGTGCGCGAGACGTTCCAGACCCTGCACCGCGTCGGGCTCGACTACATCCATGTCGGCCAGCAGGCGACGACCCTTTCGGGTGGCGAAGCGCAACGCGTCAAGCTCGCGAAAGAGCTGTCAAAACGCGCCACCGGCCGCACGCTCTACATTCTCGACGAGCCGACCACCGGCCTGCACTTCCACGACGTCAAGAAGCTGCTGGAAGTGCTGCACGAGCTGGTCGCGCAGGGCAACACGGTCGTCGTCATCGAGCACAATCTCGAAGTCATCAAGACCGCCGACTGGGTCATCGACCTCGGCCCCGAAGGCGGCGACGGCGGCGGCGAGATCGTCGCCTGGGGCCCGCCGGAGGACATCGCGAAAGCGCCGCGGAGCTACACGGGCAAGTTTTTGGAGCCGGTGCTGAAGAAGGCACGGAAGCCGAAGCGGCGAAGCACGAGCGAGGCGGCGGAGTAGGTTCGCACCTGGAATGTGCCGACGCATGTGCCTGAGGGAGACCGAATTTGCCTGCCGGACTTGTGCAAACCTATCGCGCGTTCGCCCACAATAATGCCTGGGCGAACCATCGGCTGCTCACCGCCTGCGCCGCGCTGTCTCAGGCCGACTTCGAAGCCGGGCGGACCGGCTTCTTTCCGAGCCTGCAGCGCACGCTGAACCACATCTATGTCATCGACCTCTTCTATGTCGATGCGCTGGAGGGCGGGTGGCTCGGACCTGCCGCCTGGAAGAACGAAGTGCCCTACCCTTCGCTTGCCGCGCTGAAGCCCGCGCAAGCCGCAATCGACAAGCGGTTGATCGCCATCTGCGATGCACTGACGCCCGAGCTCCTCAACGGTGCGGTGAAGATCAACCGCGACACCCAGGTCCAGAGCGAGCGCCGCGACCGGTTGCTGATGCATCTCTTTCAGCACCAGATTCACCATCGCGGACAGGCGCACGCCATGCTGTCCGTAACGGCAGTTGCGCCGCCTCAGCTCGACGAATTCTTTGCGGAAGGAGAAGCGCCGCTCCGGGCCGGCGAGTTCGCCGATCTCGGGTGGACCGAGGAGACCGTGTGGAGCTCCTAGACGCGGAGCACGAACGAACGAGTTCAGGGTTTCTGGTCTATGAGCTGGTCAGGAACTCCGGCGGCACATGGTCGGTCAGCCACACCCCGTTGTCTGCACGGTAAAACTTGAATCCCTTCACACGCATGCCGCCTGCGTCGACCTCGAAGATGTGCGGCTTGCCGTGGCGCTGACCAACGCGCTGTGCCGTCGCCTTGTCGGCGGACAGATGCACCTGCTGGCGCGCTTGCGGCTTCAAGCCCTCCGAAAGGATCGCTTCAACAAACCGCGTCGCCGTCCCGTGATACAGGACTGAGGGGGGCTCCTGGGCCGGCAACCCAAGCGCCACCGGGACCGAGTGCCCTTGCGCGGCACGGATGTTGCGCCCGTCAGCCGAAACCGAGAACCGCTTCTTGTCGCTCATCGCGACGACGTTGAGCAGATCGGTCCGGTCGAACGTCGTCCCTGTCGCATTGGCTTTTTCAACGAGTTCATCGATATTGGCCCAGCCATCCGTGCCAAGCGTCAAGCCGATCTCATCGGGCCTATGCCGCAGCACAAGGCTCAGAAATTTGCTGAGGTGAATCTGATCGACCGGCATCTTTGCATTCCCGTTTCGCTCTTGTACATCCGGCTACGAATGACGACCAGACCTTCAGGAACCAATGCCCTACGCCCTCGCCATCTTCGATCTCGACGGCACGCTCGTCGACAGCTTCCCGTGGTTCCTGCGCACCATCAACGGCGTCGCCGACCGCTTCGGCTTTCGCCGCGTCACGGAGGAGGATGTCGAGGGGCTGCGGCACGCCACGTCGCGCGAGATCCTCAGCCGGCTCGAGGTGCCGCTGTGGAAGCTGCCCGCGATCGCGCGGCATGCGCGGCGGCTGAAGGCCGAGGCTGCGGCGGAGATTTCACTGTTCGCGGGCGTCGAGGCGATGCTGCGGACGCTGGCCGAAAACGGCGTGCAGCTGGCGCTGGTGACATCGGACAGCGAAGCCAATGCGCGCGAGAAGCTGGGCGAGGCCGCCGCGCTGTTCTCGTACTTCGATTGCGCGGCCTCGCTGTTCGGCAAGCCCGCGAAATTCCGCCGGGTGATCCGGCGCGCCGGCGTAGACCCGAGCCGCGTGATCGCGATCGGCGACGAGGTCCGCGACATCGAGGCCGCGCGGGCCGTCGGCATTGCCTGCGGTGCGGTGTGCTGGGGCTATGCCGCGCCGGCGGCGCTGCGGGCGCTTGCGCCCGACCATATCTTCGCGCAGATGGACGAGATTGCGGACGTGGTCTGCCGGATTCCGCTAAAGGCCTGATCCCGGCATCCGCACATCCAGGGAGACGGTGATGGCGCTCACGGAATCAGCCCGCCTGAAGCTGCTGGCCCCGCCCGTCGGCCGGGTCCGCGTCGTGCTCGACACCTACAACGAGATCGACGACCAGTTCGCGCTCGTGCAGATGCTGCTGTCGAAGGATCGGTTCGATGTCGAGGCGATCTACGCCGCGCCGTTCTTCAACACCCGCGCGGACAGCCCCGGCCACGGCATGGAGCTGAGCTATCAGGAAATCCTGCGCCTGCTGGAGCGTCTGAACATCGCGCCGGAAGGCCTGGTCCATCGCGGCGTCACCGCCTATGTCGGGCCCGCCAAGGCCGCACGTGAGGCACCCGCCGTCGACGACCTCGTGGCCCGTGCCCGCGCGGGGTCGCCGGACCATCCGCTGTATGTGGTCGCCATCGGCGCCATCAGCAACGTCGCCTCGGCGCTGCTCAAGGCGCCCGACATCACCGACCGCGTCGTCGTCATATGGCTCGGCGGCCATGCGCTGGAATGGCCGCACACGATCGAGTTCAATCTCAAGCAGGACGTCGGCGGCGCCCAGGTGCTGCTCGACAGCGGCGTGCCGCTGGTGCTGGTGCCCTGCAAGGGCGTCACCTCGCACCTTCACAGCACGGTGCTGGAGATCGAGCGCCATGTCGAACCGCACGGCAGCATTGGCGCATTCCTCGCTCAGAGATTCAAAGAGTATTCGTCCGATCATCTGGGGTGGGCGAAAGAAATTTGGGACATGGCGCCCGTCGGCTGGCTCCTCAATCCCGATTGGGCGCCGAGCGTGATCATTCCGGCCCCGGTCCTGACCGAGCAGATGACCTGGAGCATCGACCGCAGGCGGCATGCGATCCGCTACGTGACCTATGTGGATCGCAATCCGATCCTGAAGGATTTTTTCCTGAAGCTGAAGGCGTTTGCCGGATCGAAATAGGGCTCAGTGCCGTAGGGTGGGCAAAGCGAAGCGTGCCCACCATTGCGTTCCGAAGCAGCGGAGGTGGGCACGGCGCGTTGCGCCTTTGCCCACCCTACGCACCTACGCCACCCCTACTCCGTCCTCCGCAAGAACGCCCCGAACGCGCGCGGGCCGTCGCCGGTCTTGACTTCGCCCACGACCTTCAGCTCGGCCGCGTCGATGATGCTGAGCGTGTTGCTCTCCCAATTGGCGACGATGATGCGCCTGCCGTCCGCGGTCACCGCAATCCCTTCCGGGTAGTCGCCGACGGTGATGCGCTTGACCGGCTTCAGCGTCGCCAGATCGAACACGCTGACGGTGCCGCCATACTGGTCGGTGACGAAGCCGCGGCCTTGCGCCAGCGCCACCGCATAGGGCCGCATCCCGACCGGCACGCGGTCGATCTCGCTACCCCCGGCGATGTCGATCACGGAGACGTCGTTCGAGCCGACATTGGCGGTATAGGCGCGCTTGCCGCCGGCATCGATGGTGACGCCGAACGGCCGTGTGCCGACCTTGATGATCGCCTTGCGCGCGCGCGTCGCGGTGTCCACGACGGAGACGCTGTCGTCGTCGCGGTCCGCCGAAAGCAACAGCCTGCCATCCGGCGTCACCGCCAGCCCGGATGGCGAGGCGCCGACGGCGATGCTCGCCACGACGCTGCGCGTCGCCGCATCGATCACCCGCACCGCCGCCGCGTACCAGTCCGCGACATAGACCGTGCTGCCATCGGGTGCGACGGCAATGCCGAGCGGCCCACCGCCGACCTCGATCCGCCCCATCACCTGGCGCTGCACCGCATCCACCACCGTCACCGCCTTGGCATCCGGGCTCGTCACATAGGCAAAGCGACCGTCCGGGCTGACCGCCACGCCGGCCGGCTTGCCGCCGATCGCAATGGTCGCGACCGCGCGCGAGGTGGCGAGGTCGACGACCATCAGGTCGTCGCTGAGCTGGTTGGTGACGAAGGCCTCTTCCGCGGATGCCTGCGCGATGCTGGCGGCAAGCGCCGCCAGAACCAGGGCTCGCACGGTCAGCTTCCGCTCTCGATCTTCTTCTTCAGCGCCTCGAGGCCCGTCTGGTAGAGTCCCTTCACCGCCTTCACCGCGGCCTCGTCGCTCAGCTCCGGCGGCGGATCGTTGTTGGGAAAGCCGCGGTAGAACGCGCCGGCCCATTCCAGCGTCGAGCCCTTGCCGTCGGCGCTCGGCGCCACCGTCAGCGTCGAGGAATAATTGGTGACCGGCAGCACCTTCACGTCGACGGCGGTGATCCGGTAGGAATAGGTCATCGCGGCGGCATCGAACTTGTAGAGCTCCTCGTCGACCGTGGCGCCTCCCGTCAGGGTCAGACGCCTTGTCGCGCCAATCTCGTTGCCCTTCTCGCCCTCGGTCTTGGTGACCGGCGGGAGCCAGCTCATGTCCTGGAAATTGCCGATCGCGGCCCAGACCTTGGCCGGGGCTGCGTTGATCTCGATGGACTCCCGCACCTTCTGCCGGGTCGGCCCGTGAGCCCAAACCGGCTCAAACGCGGCCGTCAGAGCTATCCCCGCCACCGCCAGCGCCGCCACCCCGGCGACCGCCGTTCCGATCGTCATCCTCATACCGTTTCCTCACTCTTGAATCTGCGCGACTTGAGGCGCGCTGAGGTCATCGTAGCGCATTTTTGGACCGTGGGGAGACCGGTTCGTGGCACGGCTGTGGCGAGGGTCGATCCCCGCATTCACACCATCGCTTGAGTTGCCCGACGGGCAAAACACGCCAGACCGGGGTCAATGCATCAGGATCAAAACAATTCGCTTTACTAGAATTCGGAATTATCGCATATTTCGGCCATCCCAACCCGGCCGAGGGGCGTTATCGCGATCGTCACGACACGCGGGATGGGACGTGGTGGACGCGGGCGGCGTCGGCGCGAAGGTGGTTTGCAGGGCGGGTCACTCCGTGAGCAGCTACCTGCGCGCACACGACCGGTGCAGCCTGCGTACGGCAAAATCGCGTGGTCCTGGCACCCGGGGTCTGTGTGCCAAGTCTTGCGGTGATGTGTGCTGCCCGACCGGGCTCGCACATCAGCCATCCGCAAGGCGACGGGGGCAATAGTGCATCGCTCCCCGGGGAGAGCGCGACATAAGCCGTAAAACCACTGCGCAGGGAAGGCCGGATGTTTGGCTTCACCTGTATGCCGCTGTGCATCTGTTTCCAGCGCAATTTGCGCACAGCGGACCGCGGGTGCCAGCCGGCACCCGGCCTTCCCTGCGCCCTCGGCACTTGCGAGGTTGGCGACGACAGCAAAGCTCGGGCAGTTCATGCCGCGAGAATGCGAAGCCGCGCGTATGATGTGGGCAGCAATGCAAGATGAATTCGGGCTCGTGCCCCGGACGCAGCGCAGCGCCCCTTCGGCGGTGCGCTGCAGAGCCGGGGCCCATGCAGCGGGAAACGGCACGGCTTCTGGGTCCCGGCTCTGCGCCGCAACGCTCACGCGTTGCAGCTTGTCCGGGACACGAGTGTGAGCGTCGGCTGCGCCCCTCACCTACTCCGCCAGCGTCGCCTCCACGAACCCGCGCGGGTCGTCACAGAACTCGCGCATCAACCGGTAATGGTCAGTCTCTTCCACCGTCACCGGCTCCAGCCCGTATTTCCCGAGCCGCAGCAGCCGCGCGTTGGGATAGGCCATCAGCATCGGCGAATGGGTTGCCATGATGACCTGGCAGATGCGGGAGTCTTCCATGCGTCGCAGCAGCTTCAGGAATTCGATCTGACGCGCCGGCGACAGCGCCGATTCCGGCTCGTCGAAGATGAAGATGCCCTGACGCTGGCAGCGCTCCTCGAAGAAGCGCAGAAAGCCTTCGCCATGGGAGTGCGACAGGAAATCGGGGCCGGCCTGGCCGGCATCGCGTGCGGCCTTGTCGAGATATCGCGCCACCGAGAAGAAACTCTCGGCGCGAAAAAACCAGCCATGGGTGATCTTCGGCAGCCAGCTTGCGCGCAACGCCTTGGAAAGCTGGCCGCCCATCTTCTCCCTCGCTTCGGAGTGATCGACCGGCATGTACCCCTTGCCGCCACCGGCATCGTCATAGCCGGCGAGCGCTGCAATCCCCTCGAGGATCGTCGACTTCCCGGTGCCGTTCTCTCCGACGATGATCGCGATGGCAGCGTCGAAATTGAGCTCGAAATCATCCGGAAAGATGGGCAGGCAAAACGGGTACGCCTCGCGATCGTGAACTTGCGACGGATCGAGCCAGACCCGCTTCAGGTAGGGCGCCGGCAGGTTAATCGTGCGATTGCTTCTTCGGCTCATGCCCGGCTTCCAACCCATTCCGATCGATCTCTTGATCGGAACATATCAAGAACACAATCCTCACGAAAGCTGCATTTGAGAAACATATAGAAACAACTAGACACAAACTCGATCTGCGTCACTTGGAGATAATTCAAACCTCAGATTGTAAGCAGGAACGCCCAAAAGACGCAGCTCTGAGACGATGTGCTGGCATGAGGCCGGCCCCCACCTCGCGACCCGGCAATGATTGACGGACGTCCGGGACCGTAACGCCGCGAGGAATGCGCGATGGTCACAACGTATTTCAGCTACAACTACATTGCGCACAATCTCAAGCAGTCGCTGACGCGGGTCGAACAGCAACCGGACGTGGCGCGGGAGGCCGCCTATTACAAGGCCAACATCGGCAAGGTGAAATCCGTCGACGATTTGATGAAGGATTATCGCCTCTATCACTATGCCATGAAGGCCTATGGCCTCGAAGACATGGCCTACGCCAAGGCCTTCATGAAGAAGGTTCTGGAGAGCGACCTCTCCGACTCCACCAGCTTCGTCAACAAGCTGGTCGACAAGCGTTACCGGGAGTTTGCGGCGGCATTCTCCTTCACCAGCGGCACGAAGCTCGTTGCGCAAACGGAGCACCAGACCGACGACATGATCGGTCTCTACACTGCGACCAAGCAGAACCAGGTCGATACGCTGGATAGCGATTCGGCTTATTACAGCACCCAAATCGGCAACGTCACCAGCGCCGACCAGCTCCTGAACAACGACCGTCTTCGTAACTATGTCTATGCGGCATTCGGGATGGATGAAAGCAAGTGGCCGCGCGACACGATCAGCCAGGTGCTGCGCAGCGATCCATCCGACCCGAACAGCTACGTCAACACCACCTTCACGTCTCAATTGAGCGGCCTCAACGCCCAGCTCACTCAAGCCAAATCGGACGTCACGGCCACCAATCAGAAAATCGCGGACTACACGGCCCAGCTATCACAGCCAGGCGCCGACGTGTCCCAGTTGAACGTGCAGATCCTGGTCGAAAAGTATCATTTGGAAAACTTCACCAAGAGCGTCTCCAGCCTCAGCGACCAGATCGGGACGATTGGCAAGTTCGTCGACCTCGCCAGCGCGTTCGAGTTTGCGCCCGACGGGTCGCTCCCGCCAGGCGTGCCCGCCCAGACGGCGGCAAACGTCACGCTCACGAAGCAGAACTTTGACCACAGCAAGTCCGACGTCTACGCAGACGCAAGCCCACTGAGCGAAGCACTGGCCATCACGCTCTTCAGAGCGGCCGTCGGCAATGTCAAATCGGTCGATACGTTCGTGTCGACATCGGCCGTGTATGATTTTGCGCTGGGCGCCGTCGGCCTCGACCCGGCAACAACCTCGCAAGCCACGATCAAGGCTGTCCTCGAAAGCGACCTCAACGACCCCAAGAGCTTCGTCTATACCCTCAAGGACGATCGGTACGTCAAGCTCGCACGCGACTTCAACTTCGACGCAAAAGGCAATCTGACGACTCCCTTGGTGGCCCAGGACTCGGCTGACGTCCTCGATATTGCGAAGAGCTACGTCATTGCAGCGCTGAGGGACGCAAGCCCCCAGCAGCAGAAGGCAGTTCGCGAGCAAGCCCAGAAGGACGCGACGTCTTATCAGGAAGCCGTCGCAGACATCGGAAGCGTTTCCGACCTGCTCGCAAACCGGAAGGTGATCGATTTCATTCTCGTCGCCAAGGGCCTGGATCCCAAGAAGGTCAGCACCGAATTCCTCACGAAGATCTTCAGCTCCGACCTGAGCAATCCCAAGAGCTTCGCGAACACGCAGAGCGATCCTCGCTTTGCCGAAATCGCGGGGACGTTCAACTTCAACAGCAAGGGCGACGTCGCGCGCCTCCCGATGCTGGGTCCTCAGAAGGGCGATCATTTTCGGGACACGCAGGCGAGCTATCTCCAGCAAAGCCTGGAGCAACAGCAGGGAGATACGAATCCCGGCGTGCGCCTGGCGCTCTATTTCCAGCGCAAGGCGGGCGACATCACGTCGGCATACGACATCCTGGCCGACCGGGCGCTTTCGGAGGTGTTCAGGACCACCTTCGATCTGCCCGACTCGATGGCGGCGATGCCGATCGATCAGCAGGCCAAGTTCGTGGACCGATTCATGAAGATCAAGGATCTGTCCGATCCCGCGAAGGTCGAAAAGCTGCTGAACCGTTTCTCCGCCATGTATGACATCAGAAACAGCGAGAGCACCGGTCAGGGTCAATCTCCCTTGCTCAACCTCTTTCAAGGATCGAGCTCGGGGATAAGCGACTCGACGTACCTGGCCATTGCCAAGCTGCAGTCTCGCTGATGACCGCGCGCCGAGACTAGCCCAGCACCTCGAGCACCAGCTCCATGGTCATCAGCACGGGATTATCGCCACGGATCAGCCGACCCTCCGCAATGCCGCCGGTGTAGTCGATCAGGGCAATGTCGAGCGCAGCTTCCAGCGCGCCCGAAGGGCTAGGCGCGATCGTGCCGGCTGTTATCGCCAGCTCGGTGGCAAACGGCTCGGTCACACCGCCATGGGTGAAGCGCGCACCGATGGTCGAGCCGACACCACCATGGAGCTTCGCGCGGGCAATGCCGTGCGTGCGGCAAAATCCTTCGAGGCATCCGGCAAAATCCTGGTTCGGCCGCAGCCGCAGCGCAAAGGCGCGGCTTGTGGTGCGCGCACCGGTGCTCGCAGCAGGCACCGGCCCGAACAGCTTGAAGTTGGTCTCGGGATCTGGCTCGGCCGCGAACGTCGCTCCATCAATCCCAAAGGCTTGGACCTCGAACGGTTCGGCGACGACCGTCTCGTCCGGCAGCATGTGGCCGCCGCTTGCCTTGCCGTCCGCCTCGGTCCAGAGCCCATGGCAATGAAAGAATGGCGCGCCGTCGCGCAAGCCCAGCGTCATGCTGCCGAGCTTCGTGCGCGTCACGCCCTTCGGCCGATACGTCTCGCTGTAGAACGCGGCGTTCTCGCTGGTCTTCGACAGCGCCGGCATCACATAGGCGAACGGCCCGAGCACGCCGCTGCCAAAGTTCAGCACACCGCCGGCAAATCCCTCCGCCGCAAAGCCGCGGCGCGCGGCCTCCAGCAGCGGCAGGCCCGCTTCAAGCGTGAACGCGAAGGCGCGTCCCCTCGCCTCCACCCACTGGATGCGTTCGGCGGCGGGCGGGCCCGGCTGTTTGATGCTTCGCATGTTACGACGTCAGCCCGCCTTCGTCTTGTCGAGCTCGAGCAGCCCGCGCGCCTCAAGCTCGTCGCGCACCATGCGCTTGGGGATCTTGCCATAGCCTGATTTCGGCAGCGCCTCCCAGAAGAAGAACCGTTTTGGCATCTTGTAGCGCGGCACCTTCGGGAGGAGGAACGCCGCCATCTCCGCCTCGCTCGCGGGCTGTGCGCCTTCACGCGCGACGCAGACGGCGACACCGACCTCGCCCCAGGTCGGATCCGGCACGCCGAGGACCGCAACCTCGCCGACGGCGGGATGCGTCAAAATCTTCTCCTCGATCTCGCGCGGATAGATGTTGGAGCCGCCGGAGATGTACATGTCCGACGCACGTCCCGTGATGTAGAGGAATCCCTCCTCGTCCATATGGCCGAGATCGCCGGTGCGGAACCAGCCGTTGCGGAACGCCTTGGCATTGGCTTCCGGATTGTCATAGTAGCCGGCGAGCACGGCCGGGCCGATCACGCAGATCTCGCCGCTCTGGTTGGCCCCGAGCTCGCGGCCCTCGTCGTCCTGGATCGAAACCTGCATGCCGGTGCGCTCGAAGCCACAGGTGCCGATCCTGGCATGGGGCCCATCCTCGGGATCGTGCAGCGCCGCCGGCAGCACCGTGATGTTGCCGGTGACCTCGCCCAGGCCGAAATATTGCACGATGACCTTGCCGAGCTTCTTCAGCGCAGCCTTCTGATCCTCGCGATACATCGGCGCGCCGGCATAGATCACGTGACGCAGCGCGGAATGATCGTATTTGTCGGCGGCGGGATGCTCGACCATCATCTTCAGGATGGTTGGCACAGTGAAGAGATTGGCGACGCGATGCGCCTCGATCAGGCGGAACGCCTCGTCGATGTCGAATTTCTCGGTCGGCAACAGCACGGTGCAGACGCCACGCGCGGTCTGCACCAGTTGATGCACGCCGGCGCCATGCGACAGCGGCGCCACCACCAGCGAGGCATCGTCTTCGGTGACACCCGGGGTCAGATCGGCGAGATGATTGGTGACGACAAAGCCCATCTGTCCATGGGTCAGCACCGCGGCCTTGGAGCGGCCCGTGGTCCCCGAGGTGAAGAAGAACCAGCAGGGATCGTCATGCTCGACCGCGACGTTCTCGACCGCTGCGCCCGCCTGCGACGCGATGGCTTCCGCAACCGAGGTCTCGCCAAACACGCCCTTGCCGTCGATGCTCCAGGTGAAGTCCAGCGCACCGCCGCTCACAGCCGCCGCGTGCTCGGGAAAATCGACGTGGCACAGAAACGCCTTCGCGCCGGAGGCCTGCGCCAGATAGGTGACCTCATCGGGCATCAGGCGGAAATTGGTGGGGACCCAGACCGCGCCGAGCCGGAACGCGGCGAACATCGAGAAGAACATCTCGTCGCCGTTCTTGGAATGGACGAGGATGCGGTCGCCCTTCGTGATGCCGCGCGCGGCGAGTGCTGCGGCCAGCGCCGAGACCTGCGCATCGATCTCGCGCCAGGTCCAGGATTTGTCGCCCCAGACGAAGCCTGGACGCAATCCATGCCGCCGCGCGTTCTGGGTCAGCATGTGAGCGAGATTCATGACGCGGCGGGACATGCGCAGGGGCTGCATGGGGCTTCCTCTTCGACGGCGGACGGCGCGCAAGCGCGCCGCTGTTTGCGACCCATTTATCGCCATCGCAAGCACGCCTGCAAGGCCGCCAGCCGCACACCTGCCTTACGGCTGCTTGAACGCGAACGGCGTCGCCGTGATCGCCTTCTCCTTGAAGCAGGCCTGCGCGCCGAAGCCGCCGCAAAAGCTCCCGTGCAGATCGAAGCGGACGGTGCGCGGCGCGCCACGCTTCATCGGCTTGACCTTGATCTCGTAATTGCGGACATAACCGTCGAAGACCGGCCGCACATTACCGTCGGGCTGCGTCACCAGGATGTTCATGACACAGCCTCCGGTTCCGCAATAGGTGGTGTCGCGCTCGCCGCATTTGGTATCGCGGAAATCGACGATGTAGTCGTCACGGCCGTCGCCGGTCAGATCGACCTTGCGCACCGTGTCCAGTGCAAAAGTCACCGCGCCGCCGCCCTGGCTCTCGCATTCCTCGTTGGCGTAGCGCAGCGCTGTCTGCACGCCGGGCGGATAGTCGGCCGGGTTGAACGGCTTTCCGTCGTCGGCGCGCGCAACGGTGGCGAGCAGCGTGAGCAGGAGGATCAAATATCGCATTCGCGTTGGTCGTTCGCAGGCTGGCGATCGTTCAGGGAATTTTAAACATGATCGGCGCAACCTCAACCAGTTCTCGCGTACAGAGTGCCGCATCATGGTCAAAGCGCCCGCCCTCCTCCTATTGTCGCTGGCGCTCGCCGGATGCGCCATGGCGCCGCAAGCGCACCTCGCCTCGGATCCCGCCGCCCTCAAGCCTGCACGCTACGCCTGGGATGGCGCCGGCGAGGATCCCAATCGGCCGCGAGCGGCCTCCGAACCGACGCGGACCGCAGCCCGATCCGAGCGCAACAGGTCGCAAGCCGGGCTTCAGCCCTACTCGAAGGAATGGTGGCAGGCGCAGGACGGCATCGAGGCCGAGCAGGACGCCAAGGTCAACCGGTCGCTCGTCATCTGCCAGGGCTGCCTCCGCCCGCAGCAGCAGCCGGAAGATGGGCGGCTCGCCAAAGCGACCGATTGAACCGAACCGCCTTCCCATCGGTCTACCGAGATATGCGCTGACCCCGGCCGCTCCGGCCGGTCGTCGCGCGCCATCATCTCAGGACACTCCATGCTCACCCGTCGGACCTTCGTCGCCGCCTCCCTGCTTGCCAGCATCGCCCCGGCGTTCGCCGAGACCCCTGCTCCCAGCGATCCCGTGACGATCCTGACCGCGATCTACACCCGCGCCGCCAAGGGCAAGGGCGATGGCGGCGGCGCCTTCGTGATCGAGAACAAGGCGGCCAAGAGCAAATATCTCTCCAAGGCGCTGGTGGCCCTATGGGCCAAGGCGGATGCTCACACACCCAAGGGCGACGTCGGACCGGTCGATTTCGATCCTGTCACCAATTCGCAGGAGCCGGACGTGAAGTCGTTCAAGGTTGACGCCGAGAAGATGGAGGCCGACAAGGCGACGGTTGCGGTGACCATCACCGGCCACCGCAACGACCGCAAACCCGCCGACCAGATCGTGCGCTATGATTTCGTGCGCGAGGCCAATGGCTGGAGGATCGACGACATCAAGGGCTCGTCCGACGGCGAAGCCTGGTCGATCCGCAGGATGCTGACGGACTCGCTGAAGAGCTGACCGGAGACGACATGAGCGACGTCATCGACAACAGGGACCATCATCGTTTCGAGCTGGAGGTGGAGGGCCATCTCGCGATCGAACACTACAAGCTCGACGGCAATGTCATCACGTTCGAGCATACCGAGGTGCCGAAGGAACTCGGCGGCAAGGGCGTCGGCTCAAGGCTGGTGCAAGGCGCGCTCGACCAGGTCCGCGCGGCCGGGCTGAAGCTAATCCCGCAATGTCCGTTCGTGAAGGCATGGATCGAGAAGCACTCGGCGTATGCGGATCTTGTGAAGACATGAGAGCACAGGCCCGCCGATCGCGCGGCGGGCCCGGTGAAACCTGCGGCCTATTGCCCGTGCTTCAGCATATCCTGGTCATTCAGATCCCAGTCCTGCCACAGCTGGAGAATGCCAAGGATCACCGCCACCGCGCCGAGACTCGTATGGTAGATCCGGAGAAAACCTTCGCCGGAATAGCCGAGCGCGTAGGGCGAGGCGATGAGCCACAGCCCGACCAGGATCGTCGCCACCTCCTGCCAGCGCTGCAAGGCGACATATTCGAGCTGGCTGAGACCAAAGACGACGAGGCCGATTGCGACCGTGTTCAGGATTATCATCTGCTGTCCGCCGATCGCGGTGTGCTCCTGGATGGGAAACCATGGCGACGCAACAATCAGCGCGCCCAGCACCATTCCGCACCAGTCTTCCCATGTTCGATGAGTATTCAAGAAACCAAAGTCCGACATAGTACCCTCCTGCAAAAGAGGCATACGTTAGCGGCTGGCAATCATGACACTCCGAATGTCTAGCGACCCTGCCGGCCGCATTCGGGCGTATGTCCTCTTGAGGACGTGGGAATCACCGTGGAACTTGCAAGAGCGACGTCGGGGATTATTTGTGGTCGCCGCGCGATGTTCAAACGCAGATCGCACTGCAACTAAGGGCCCCAGGCCTCTGCGCGCCTCGAGACCAGCGCGGCGCGCAGCGCCATGAGGCTGATCGGGACACGCATTTTTCAGATATCTCCCTGCGGCAACCTGCTTTGGTCGCACCTTGTGGCAAGGGCGGCGTCAGGCGCCTAGATCAGGGGACAGGCAGCGCTTCGGAAGGACCCGGCATGGCGGCATCGGTACGCGACAACAAGGATCGAGGCCGCTTTGAACTCGATATCGGCAGCGAGGTCGCCTTCGCCAATTACCGGCTCACGCCGTCAGCGGTGATCATCACCCACACCGAGACGCCGCGCGCGCTGCGCGGCCGCGGCATCGCCTCCGAGCTGGTCAAGGGCGCACTGGAATTGATCCGCCGCGACGGCAAGAAGGTGATCGCCGGCTGCGGCTTCGTCGTCGACTATCTCGACAGGCATCCGGAGGATGCGGATCTCGTCGCCTGAAGCAAAAGGGCCCGCGCGATGGCGGGCCCTGTGCTGCGACCGAGCGATCGGTCAGTGCTTGATCTCAGGCGGCAGCTTGCCGCCATTGGCGGCGAGCTTGGACATCACCTGCTTGTGCAGCCAGACATTCATGCTGGCGGAGTCGTTCATGTCGCCGCTGTAGCCGAGCTCCTTGGCGAGATCCTTGCGCGCGGCAAGGCTGGAATCGATGTCGAGCGCCTTCATGAGATCGACGATCGAGGTGCGCCATTCCAGCTTCTCCTTCTGGGCAGCCACCAGCTTGTCGACGATGGCCGCAACGTCCACGGTCGGTGCCGATGCGGTCGGCGCGGTCCCTGCTGCGGGCGCGCTGCCCGGAGCTGTGCCACCGGCGGGCGCGGCAGCGGCCGGATGGCTACCGAAGATCGCGCCCATGATTTTACCGAAAATGCTCATATCTGCTCCCCGAAATGGATCCGTTGGAAGGGCCTTGAGTGCACTTATAGACGAAGTTTCTGCGCTGCGCCCGCGGTGTTCTGCGAACCGGCAAGCAGCATCAGCTTATCTGCGGCGAAATGACGACCGAATGACACATTCGAGGTTGCACTGCGGCATCGAATCTCACCCGAGCGTGAGGGACAGGACTCGGAATTGGGAGTACGGTTTCGGTTCAGCTCGCGATGCCATCCGGAATTCGCGTCTGGTCGGAATCGCGATCATCCAAGAAAAGCGGCCGCTTGCGCCGTTTGCCGGCGCCGGATTCGGCTGCATGGCAAGGGAGCAAGCCGACCATGGCCACACTCTACCCGGGCAATGTACCCACGATGGCCCCGCCCGCTGAAGCGGCGGGACCAACCATCCGGACCATCCAGCTGTCCGACCTCCACGACGCGCTCCGCCGCGGCTGGGAGGATTTCAAGGCGGTTCCAAGCCACGCCATCATTCTCTGCGTGATCTATCCGGTGCTGGGCCTCGTGCTCGCCCGCGCGGTGATGGGCTATTCGGTGCTGCCGCTGTTGTTTCCGCTCGCTGCGGGCTTCGCTCTGATCGGCCCGTTCGCCGCCCTAGGCCTCTATGAGCTCTCGCGCCGGCGCGAACGTTACGAAGAGGCCAGCGCCTGGGACGCGATGGAGGTGCTGCGCTCACCCTCCTTCGGCGCAATGCTCGGCCTCGGCACGCTGCTGCTCGCCTTGTTCGTGACCTGGGTTGCAACAGCGCAGGCGATCTATGTCGCCGCCTTCGGCTATGAGGGCGTGACCGGAATCTCGGATTTCATGACGCGCGTGCTGATGACCCGGCAAGGCTGGTGGCTGATCGTGATCGGCTGCGGCACCGGCTTCCTGTTCGCGCTCGCCGCGCTGTGCATCAGCGCCGTGTCGTTCCCCTTGATGCTCGACCGGCACGCCGGCGCGTTCGAGGCGATGGTCACCTCGCTCCGCGTCGTCGCCAGGAATCCCGTGCCGATGGCGGCTTGGGGCCTGATCGTCGCGGTGCTGCTGGGGCTCGGCACGATTCCCGCGTTCCTCGGCCTCGCCGTGGTCATCCCCCTGCTCGGCCACGCCACCTGGCATCTCTATCGCAAGGTGATCGTCTCCGATCCCGCTGCGCAGCCGGTGCCGCCTCCGCCGCATCGTCCGCGCAAGCCGGCCGCCGACTTCCCCGCCAATCTCTTCCCCTGGCGGAATCGGACGGACGCCTAACGATCTTGTGACAACCGATCCTGCCCTCGCCTGGGCAGGATCGGGCAATGTCAAACGCCTTGCTTTGGCCGCGGTTAGAACCGAGATTGCCGGGGCCGGGAATGCCACTTCATGGAATCCATTTATTCGAATGACCCCGACGATTTCTCGTCTCGCTCTCGCAGCTTTCGCCCTTACTGTGTCAATCGTCTCGGCTGAGCCCACGCTCGCCGCTGTTGCCTGCGGTTCAGGCAATTTCGACGCCTGGCTCGCGGACTTCAAAACCGACGCCGCCGCCAAAGGGATCTCGCCGCAGGCCATTGCCTCGGGGCTTGCCGGCGTGACGCTCGATCAGGCCGTGCTCAATCGCGATCGCTCGCAAAAGGTCTTCAACCAGACCTTTGAGGAGTTTTCCGGCCGCATGGTGCCGCCGCGCATGCAGCGCGGCTCGAACATGATGAAGCAGTACGGCTCAGTGCTGTCGCGCATCGAGCAGACCTACGGCGTGCCGGGCGAGGTGCTGGTCGCGATCTGGGGTCTCGAGACCGATTTCGGCGTCAATACCGGCAAGTTTGCGACGATCCGCTCGCTCGCGTCGCTGGCCTATGACTGCCGGCGTTCCGAGCAGTTTCGAGCCGAGCTGTTGGATGCCCTGCGCATCGTCCAGCGCGGTGATCTCGCGCCTGGCGACATGCGCGGCGCCTGGGCGGGCGAGCTCGGCCAGACCCAGTTCATGCCGTCATCCTGGATGAAGTACGCGGTCGACTTCGACGGCAATGGCAAGCGCGATCTCCTGCACAACGCGCCCGACGTGCTCGCTTCGACCGCCAACTATCTCGCCGGCTATGGCTGGCAGCGCGGCAAGGATTGGCAGCCGGGCAGCCCGAATTTCGCGGTGCTACAGCAGTGGAACAAGAGCGAGGTCTATTCCAAGACCGTCGCCTATTTCGCGACCCAGCTCGCACGCGCCCCTTAAATAGCGCCCGACAAGACGCGTAGGGCCGATCGCGCGGCGACCGGCCCTCTCTTGGTGCGTTTACTTACCCATGGTGGCGTGCATCGCCTTGTTCAGATGCGTGCCGCACGCACCCATTTTGCCGTTGAGCAGCGAATCCTGCGCAGCCGCGATCTCCTTCTGCGCGACGAACTTGCTGTCACCGTCAGCCATGTTCTCGATCGCGGTCTCGGTCTTCTCCAGATTGGCCGAGCTGCAGCCGCCAGTGGCGTGCTTGGCGGCCTGGGCCGGCGCGACGGCAAACGCGACGGCGGCAATTGCGATAACCCCGAGTAACTTCGTCATGATGTTACTTTCCTTCTCTTGTTCTTGAGACAGAACCGGCGACATTGCCGGAATCTGTGACATGACTTTCCTCCGGGCGCGGCAACTTGCCGCAATAAATTCCTCGCGAGAATTGCGTGATGTTGCGCGCGGCGCAGAGGCGCATGCGAAATTTCTGATTTTCATTACAGCCGTGTAATCAAAGTACACGTTTGGCGTGTGTGCACTGCATCAACGAGGCCTCACGGCCGCGGCTGTGGTTGAACCAGACCGCAGGCCTTGCCGCGCTCCCTCCTCCAAATTCCAATGACGCCCCAGTTTGGTGCGAATCGACGACGCCGCAATCGCCTGCGCTTGGCGAATCGGCCCCACGTAATATGAATTTATATTCATATCTACGATTCCTCTGCTCATGCGATTCGCGCATGCGAGACTTGGGCATAGACGCTGCCAGAGCGTCTTGCGGATGTTACGAGCGCAACATATTTCCACAACAGATGGAACCGCACACCCGGTGATAAACCCGTGATTTCACGGATGCTTACCGTGGGTTCCGATGGTTTCCGCCCAGCCGTTGGGCGCACCTGCCACCAAGTTAATCGTCCGTTACCGATGCCATGCACCCATCGCTTAGCTGCATCGCAACATCGGAACTTCCGCACTGCAACACTCCCATCTATATTCATTTCAACGATGACACCCGGGCAAGGGTTGAATCGAACTACAGGAGACTACCAATGCTGCTCTCGCTCATCCGCATGATCCAGGCTTTCCGGGACTATCAGCGCAATGTTGCCGAGCTGTCCCAACTCAGCGATCGCGAACTGGCCGACATCGGCCTCGATCGCTCGGACATCCCGCGCGTTGCCGCCGGTCAGTATCAGGGCTGATATCGTTCAGCCCTCACCGGACGAACCGATAGCGCCCGCCTCGTGCGGGCGTTGTCGCATCTGAAGGCAGAAAACTCGATCTCGGCGATTCCACTGACCGCCGAAAAGCGCTACCTGTCCCGCCCATGACAGGACCCCAATCCAACACCGTGCACGTGATCGGCGCAGGCCTTGCCGGCTCCGAGGCCGCCTGGCAGGTGGCCAAATCAGGCGTGCCCGTGGTGCTGCACGAGATGCGGCCGACCCGCRTGACCGAGGCGCACCGCACCGACGGGCTCGCCGAGCTCGTCTGCTCCAATTCGTTCCGCTCGGACGATGCCGCCAACAACGCCGTGGGCCTGCTGCACGCGGAAATGCGCCGCCTCGGCTCGCTGATCATGCGCGCGGCCGACGCCAACCAGGTGCCCGCCGGTGGCGCGCTGGCGGTCGACCGCGACGGCTTTTCGGCTGCCGTCACCAAGGCGCTCAACGACCATCCGCTTATCGAGATTGCCCGTGGCGAGATTGCCGGCCTGCCGCCCGCCGATTGGGGCAATGTCATCGTTGCGACCGGCCCCCTCACCTCCGCCCCGCTCGCCGACGCCATCCGCGAACTGACCGACGAGAACGCGCTCGCCTTCTTCGATGCGATCGCACCGATCGTGCACCGTGAGTCCATCGACATGTCGGTGGCCTGGTTCCAGTCGCGTTACGACAAGGTCGGCCCCGGCGGCACCGGCGCCGACTATATCAACTGCCCGATGACCAAGGAGCAGTATGACGGCTTCGTCGCCGCGCTCATTGCCGGCGAGAAGACCGAGTTCAAGGAATGGGAGACCAACACGCCCTATTTCGACGGCTGTCTGCCGATCGAGGTGATGGCGGAGCGCGGTCCCGAGACCTTGCGCCACGGCCCGATGAAGCCGGTCGGCCTCACCAACCCGCACGACCCGACGACGAAAGCCTACGCGATCGTGCAGCTGCGCCAGGACAACAAGCTCGGCACGCTCTACAACATCGTCGGCTTCCAGACGAAATTGAAGTACGGCGAGCAGCAGCGCATCTTCCGCACCATTCCGGGGCTGGAGAAAGCCGAATTCGCCCGGCTCGGTGGCCTGCATCGCAACACCTTCCTCAATTCGCCAAAGCTGCTCGACGGCCAGTTGCGCCTGCGCGCGCAGCCGCGGCTGCGCTTTGCCGGCCAGATGACGGGCTGCGAGGGCTATGTGGAATCCGCCAGCATCGGCCTGATCGCCGGCCTCTATGCGGCAGCGGACGCGCGCGGCGAGCAGCTTGCGAGCCCACCTGGCACAACGGCCCTGGGATCGCTGCTCGGCCACATCACCGGCGGCCATATCGAAACCATCGAACCGGGCACGCGCTCGTTCCAGCCGATGAACATCAATTTCGGCCTGTTCCCGCCGCTCGCCAGCGCGCCGACGAAGAAGCCGGACGGAAGCCGCCTGCGCGGCAACGAAAAGACGGTGGCCAAGAAGCAGGCGATGAGCGCATTGGCGCTCGCCGATCTCGATCGCTGGATCGCCGATCACCTGCGCATCGCCGCAGCAGCGTGAGTTGTCGATGAACCTCCCCAAGGACGACGCCGCAGTGCTCTCGGCGCGCTGGACTGAGGGCGTGCTGCTGAAGCGCGACGTGTTCTCGACCGTCGAGCGCGGCCGCTTCCGCGGCGACGATGGCGAGGTCGACGCGGTGCTGCGCCGGCTCGACGAGGTGCCGTGGTGGTCGTTCCTGCTGGCGCGCCATCTGTTCGCGCGCGAGAAGCATGCGCTGGCTCTCGCAAAGGGGCTGAACGTCGGCCCCGAACTGCTGTGGGCCGGCCGCCGCGCGCTGGCGCGCGGCTTCGTCGACGGCGTCGCGCTGCATCTGGCCAAGCCGCATGGCGACCTCGCCTATTTCCGCTCGGCCAAGGACGCGCTGCGCCGGCTGCGCCGCGCCGGCATCTGCCACAACGATCTTGCGAAGGAACAGAACTGGCTGGTCGGCCGCGACGGGCGCGCCTATGTGACCGACTTCCAGCTCGCCGCCTGCTTCGCGCGGCGCGGCCGGCTCTATCGCATCCTCGCCTATGAAGACCTCCGGCACCTGCTCAAGCACAAGCGCTCCTATGCGCCCGAGGCGCTGACGCCGCGCGAGCGCAAGATCCTCGCGAAAAAATCCTTCGCCGCAAGCCTGTGGCTTGCCACCGGCAAGAAGGTCTATCGCGCGATCACGCGCGGCCTGTTCAATTTCACCGACCGCGAAGGCGGCGGCCGCAGGCTCGTCAACGACGCGCCGGTGCTCGCCGATCTGATCCGCAAGAATCCGGCCGTGCGCGACACCGCCATCGTCGCCTTTGCCGACCGCCGTTCGGGCGTCGGGCTCTATGCGTTCGTGGAAGGCGATCAGGCCGCGCTCGAAGGCCAGCTCCGCAGCGAACTGACCGCAGCGAAGGGACCAAAGCCGCCAGAGCACATCCAGATCGTGCATGCGCTGCCCCGCGATCCCAGCGGCAAGCCGCGCACCGAGATCCTGCAACTGGTCGCCATGAACCAGCTCGACCTGATCGAGCCGATGATGAAGAGCGACCAGGACCGCGCCTTCCTCAAGGACATCCTGGAACAGCGCAAGAACCTGCGCGACCGCTTCAATTTCGAGGCGGACCTGCCAACGAGCTAGCCCGGAAGACCGTGCCTTGAAGCGTCCACATTGGCGGCGGAGAAGCGGCCGGGTGGAACCCTGGTTTGGTGAGCGATGATGATTTGGGGGCTGATGACGCGTCGGATGGCCGGCAGGGCAATCGCCGGCCTTCTGCTGCTGGTTGTCACGCCTGCTCTGGCCGACTCCCCGGCCGAACTGATCTCGAGCTTCCGCCTCAAGCACGGTGAGGTCCGCGTCGTGCGCGACACGACCCTCGACCGCATCGCGATGGACCAGGCGCGCGCAATGGCCGCGAAGGACGATCTCAGTCACGATGCCCTCGGCCCGTTCAACAGGCGCGTCGCACCGGCCGGCGCCGGGCGTGCCGCCGAGAACATCGCCTACGGTTACGACAATTTCGAGAAGACCCTCGGCCAGTGGATCGATTCCTCCGGGCACCGCAAGAACCTGCTGCTGCACAATGCCTCCCGGGTCGGGATCGCGAGCGCCAAGAATGCGAGCGGCAAGCGCACCTATTGGGCCATGGTGATCGCGGGCGATTACGAGCCGAAGCGGGGCAAGGGCAAGAAAGACAAGGAGCCGCTGGTCGCCGTGAAGCGCGAGGCCCCGCCCGCAAGCAAGCCCAAATCCAGCAGCTGCCACATCAAGCTGCTTGGCCTCTGCATCTGAGGCGAGACGCCGCGCGGGAAGCGCTGTTGCCTGCGTTTCTCTGGCCAGCCAATATGGTCGCGCCGCTGTCTTGGACCAACCCTGGGGCGATCAATGGCCAAAAAATACACAGCTCAATGCGCCTGTGGCGCCATCAAGTTCGAATTCAACACCGATCCGACCTTTATCGCGAACTGCCATTGCAACGATTGCAAGCGAGCGTCAGGCGGCGAGATGGCGACCTTCTTCGCCGTGCCGGAGGATGACTTCACGCTTCTCAGCGGCAAGCCGAAGGCCTTTCACTACATCGCCAATTCCGGCAAGGGCCTGGATCGAAATTTCTGTCCCGAATGCGGCTCGAGGGTCTTCAGCTCGAACCTCGACAGTTTTCCCAAGACGGTGTTCGTCCAATTGGGCAGCCTGGACCGGCCCGACCTGGTCGCGCCGAAGCTCGAGATGTTCACCGAGCGTCGCATGCAGTGGAACAAGCCCCTCAACCTGCCGCAGTTCGAAGAGATGCCGCACTGAACCGGCGATAGCGCGAGGACCGAGGTGCAGTTGATCGACATCGACCGAATACGTGCCGACACGCCAGCCGCCGCTCGGCTTGCGTACCTTCACAATGCAGGCGCGGCTCTGATGCCTGCTCCTGTGGTCGCGGCCATGAAGCGGCATATCGATCTGGAGAGTGAGATCGGGGGCTATGCCGCCTCCGACCGGGAGTCCGATCGGTTGCAAGCGGTGTACGGCTCGGTCGCCCGGTTGCTGAACGCCGCGCCGGACGAAATCGCCCTCATGGAGAACGCGACGGTTGCCTGGCAGATGGCGTTCTACGCGCTTCCGTTGCGCGAGGGCGACCGGATCCTGACCGCCGAGGCGGAATACGCCGCCAACTATGTCGCGTTTCTTCAGGTGGCCAAGCGCACGGGCGCAACGATCGACGTCGTGCCGAGCGATGCCAGCGGCGAACTCGACCTCCAGGCGCTCGACCGCATGATCGATGAGCACGTGAAACTCATCGCCATCACCTGGGTTCCGACCAATGGCGGGCTGGTCAATCCGGCGGCGGCGGTCGGGAAGATCGCGCGAGCACGGGGCATTCCCTATCTGCTCGACGCCTGTCAGGCGGCTGGACAGATGGCGGTCGATGTCGAAGCCATCGGCTGTGACATGCTGTCAGCGACGGGGCGCAAATTCCTGCGCGGCCCGCGCGGCACCGGCTTTCTTTACGTGCGGCGAGCGATGCTGCAACAGCTCGAGCCGCCGATGATCGATCACTTCGCGGCGCCCTGGGTCTCCCGAGATGAATACCGGCTCCGCGACGATGCGCGTCGCTTCGAGACCTGGGAGAACAATTACGCAGCCCGACTCGGCCTCGGCGCCGCCATCGATTACGCCCTCGACATCGGAATGGGCGCGATCGAACAGCGCTGCCGCACACTCGCGGACCGTCTTCGCGGCGGCCTCGCTTCCATTCGCGGCATCAGGATTCGCGACCTCGGACGCGCGCCGGGGGCCATCGTCAGCTTCACGATGGAGGGCCATGAGGCGGAAGCCATAGTCGGCAGCGCGGCTGCCGCCGGCATCACGATCGGTGCCTCGTACCCGTCGAGCACCCGCATCGATGCCGAAGTCCGCGCGCTGCCTCCGGTGGTGCGCGCCTCGCCGCATTACTACAACACGGAAGCCGAGATCGATCGGCTGATCGGCCACCTCGCCGGTTTGACGCCGCGATAGCACGCGGATACGCGTCGCTCAGGTACAGCGCGCGCTCAATCCGGATGCGCCGAGCCTGGCCATGACCTCGTCGAGATGCGCGCTGTCGCGGGTCTCGATGACCAGTTGCAGCAGCGTCGCCTTGGCCGGCAGGTCCGAGAACGTCCGCTGGTGCGAGACCTCGATGATGTTGGCGCCGGCCTCGGCCAGCAGCGCCGCCACCGCCGCCAATTGCCCGGGCCGGTCGGGGATATCGAGCGACAACTGGGTCAGCCGTCCCTCGCGCGCAAGCTCGCGGGTCAGGACCGAGGCAATCAGCCTCGTGTCGATGTTGCCGCCGCTCAGCACCAGCCCGACCTTCTGCCCGGCAAGGCGTGACGGGTCGGACATCAGCGCGGCGAGGCCGGCGGCGCCGGCGCCCTCGACGACCGTCTTCTCGATCGAGATCAGGGTCGCAACCGCACGCTCGAGCTCGGCTTCGTTGACGAGCGCGATGTCGTCGACGAGGCGGCGGACGATCTCGGTCGTGATCTTGCCGGGCGATTTGACCGCGATGCCTTCGGCCAGGGTATCGCCGCGCGCCGGCAGGTTGCCGCCATGGATGGCGTTGTACATCGAGGGATAGAGCCAGGCTTCAACGCCCAATATGCGCAATGACGGCTTCATCGATTTCGCGGCGATGGCGATACCGCTGATCAGGCCGCCGCCGCCGATCGGAACCACCAGGGTATCCAGCTCGGGCACAGCCTTCAGCATCTCCAGCCCGACCGTGCCCTGCCCGGCGATGACAAGCGGATCGTCGTAGGGATGGACGAAGATCATGCCGCGGGTTTCGCCGTGGCTGCGCGCGAATGCGGCCGCCTCTTCCAGTGTCGCGCCGGTGACCACCACCTCGGCGCCGTGGTGCCTGGTGTTCTCGACCTTCACCATCGGCGTGCCGACCGGCATGATGATGGTGGCGGGAATGCCGAGCCGCTTGGCGTGATAGGCGACGCCCTGCGCATGGTTTCCCGCCGACATCGCGATCACGCCGCGCGCACGCTCCTCGGCCGACAGCGCCGTCAACCGGTTGAGCGCGCCCCGCTCCTTGAACGAGGACGTGAACTGGAGGTTCTCGAATTTGAGCCAGATGTCGCAGCCGCAGATGCTGCTCAGCGTGCGGCTGTAGCCGCAGGGGGTCTCGACGACCGCGCCCCGGATCGTCTCGGCGGCAGCGTGAATGTCGCTAGGTGCGACCGGAAAGCCGGTCAGATCGATGGACACGGTTTGGGACAAGTCAGCCATAGGACAGCATAGAGCATTTGGCCGATGCAGGCGATAAGCCAACCGCTATTTGGTAAATTCCCGCGATCGCGAAGCCCGCCACAGCGTCCATAAGGTGCGCAAGCGCGATG
The DNA here is from genome assembly GCF_054049735.1 of Bradyrhizobium sp. P5_C12. Lineage (NCBI taxonomy): Bacteria > Pseudomonadati > Pseudomonadota > Alphaproteobacteria > Hyphomicrobiales > Nitrobacteraceae > Bradyrhizobium > Bradyrhizobium sp. P5_C12. The sequence continues at coordinate 36,653 of NZ_JBFULU010000007.1, read as the reverse complement.
CCGGCTGCGGCGCGAAGGGATCGCGCCCCGGCCGCGACAGCCGCTTGAGGTCGGCCCGCGTCTGGCCCAGCGGCAGAAACGCGGACCGCGCCGGCGCCGGCACCTCCGCAAGCAACGATGAGGCCGTGGCCAGATGTTGCCGGGCTTCGCCCGCGAGCTGTTCCAGCACGGCACGCAGATTGGGCGTGTCCTTGCCGGCGAAGACATCCTCCATGCTGCAGCCATGGCTCGTCAGAAATTGCTGCGGCAGGAACAGTTGCCGGTGCGCGGCATCGCGCGGCAGGTTGGTGACGATCTGCACGATGCCCTGGGCCAGCCCGGCATGCCTTGCCAGATGCTCGATGGCCGGCGAAGGCGGCGCCATGATCCGGGCTGCGAGCCCAAACAACGCCGAGCAGGTCGCGTCCAGATAGCCTTCCAGGGCCGCCATCGTCGGCATCGGATCGTTGTACAGATCGAACTGGTGCTCGTCGGCGAGCAACGACAATGGCTCGATCGGCAGGTCGAAATCGCGGATCGCGCGCAAGAGCTCTGCCGCCACCGGATTGCCCTCGGCGCTGCCATGGACATGGCCCGAGAGCATGTCGGTCCACCATTGCAGGCGGATTTCGCCGGGCAAGGGCTGGCTCACCAGATCGCGGACGCGGACGATCTCGACGTTGAAAGCGTAGAGCGCGAGCAGCGCGCGGCGCTCGGCAGCGGGCGCGAACAGCGTCGCGGCATAGCGCGGAAAGTCATGGCTGCGCACGATATCGGCGCAGAAGGCAACGGCATCGGATGGCGGCGCAGTGCTGTTCATGGCACGGCGATCAGCGCGGCCGCAACGCGGCGCCGTTCGCCGATCATGATGTTGTAGGTCCGCACGGCGGGACCGGTCTGCATCGTGTCCAGCACCACCCTCACCGCTTTCAGCGCCTGGCGCAGCGCCGGCGGCGGCAGCCAGACGCCGGTTCCGGTCCCGATCAGAAGCGTGTCGATGCTGTTGGCAGCCGTGAAGACCCGATCCAGCGAATAGCGGTCGATCTGGGCGGGATCCGTCACGTCCCAGGCCCAGATCGCGTCGGGCAGGCAGAGCAGCGAACCGCGATGCGACATGCCGGCAAAGGCGAAGCCGCCCTTGCCATAGGCTTCGATCGGCGCGGAGCGGGGGAAATGCGGAGCGTTGGGATCGCCGGCCATGAGACTTGTCCGAATGGGTCTATTGCCCTCGCAAACGCCTGCGAGGGCATGCGGTTCGGATCATGCCTTGCTTTTCTTCGCCGGCGGAGCCTCTTCTTTCGCATCCTCGCGATGCTCGCCGACGCCGAGATAGATCAGGATCGGCGCCGCGATGAAGATCGAGGTATAGGTGCCGACCAGCACCACGCCGAACATCATCACCGCGGTGAAGCTGTGGATGGCGTGGCCGCCGAACAGCAGCAGAGCCAGCAGTGCCAGCGTCACCGTGAAGTGGGTGATGATCGAGCGCGACAGCGTCGAGTTGATGGACTCGTTGAGCAGCTGCGGCATCGGCATCTTCTTGTAGCGCCGCAGCATTTCACGGATACGGTCGTAGATGACGACGGTGTCGTTGAGCGAATAGCCCAGAATGGTCAGAAGCGCCGCGATGCTGGTCAGGTCGAAATCGACCTGGCTGATCGACATGAATCCGATGGTCAACACGATGTCGTGCACGTTGGCGATCATGGCGCCGAGCGCGAATTGCCATTCGAACCGGAACCAGAGATAGATCAGGATCGCGACGATCGCGAGCATCAGGCCGAGCATGCCGTAGGCCAGAAGCTCGCCGGCCACGCGCGGACCGAGCACCTCGGTGCGCTGAATGTCGACGCTGTCGCCGAGCGCGCCACGAAGCTTCTGCAGGGCTTGCTGCTGTGCGGCATCGCCACCCGGTTGTTCCGCAACACGGATCAGGACGTTCTCGGGGCCGCCGAACTGCTGCAACTGGACTTCGCCCAGACCCAGGGCGTCGAGCGTGGTGCGCATCGCCGCGATGTCGGCGGTGCCGGACCTCGCCTTCACCTCCAGCAGCGTGCCGCCCTTGAAGTCGATACCGAGGTTCAGGCCGTGGGTAAAGAACAGCGTGATCGCGACGATCGACAGCACCGCCGAGATCGGGAAGCTGATGCGACGGAAGCGTGTGAAGTCGAAATGCGTATCGTCCGGGACGATGCGCAGCGACGGCAGCCAGCCGAACACCGAGACCACGGTGAGTACAGCAATGAGGATGCCGAGCCCGATGAGAACAATGTGAGTCACGGTCAGGCTCCTAGATCGGCACGCTCTGCGGCCGCTTCCACCGCACCCACCCGGCCACGATCAGCCGGGTCAGCGTGAAGGCGGTGAATACCGTGGTGATGATGCCGATGCCGAGCGTCACGGCGAAGCCGCGCACCGGGCCGGTGCCGATGTAGAACAGCACCGCGGCGGCAATGAAGGTGGTGATGTTGGAATCGAGGATGGTCGCGAGCGCCCGCTTGAAGCCGGCGTCGATCGCCGAGATCGCGTTGCGGCCGCCGCGCAGCTCCTCGCGGATACGCTCGTAGATCAGCACGTTGGAATCGACCGCGATGCCGACGGTGAGCACGATGCCGGCGATGCCGGGCAGCGTCAGCGTGGCGTTGAGCAGCGACAGCAGGCCGAAGATCATGGCGACGTTGATCGCCACCGCGATGTTGGCGAACACGCCGAACAGCCGGTAGGTCAGCAGCATGAACACGACGACCAGGATCGAGCCGACATAGGCCGCAAGCTCGCCCTTCTCGATCGAGTCCTGGCCGAGGCCCGGACCGACGGTGCGCTCTTCGACAACCGTCAGCGGCGCCGGCAGCGCGCCGGCGCGCAGCAGGATCGCGAGATCGTTGGCCGATTGCACGGTGAAATTGCCGGAGATCTGGCCCTGACCGCCGGTGATCGGCTCGCGGATGACGGGAGCCGAGATCACCTTGTTGTCGAGGACGATCGCAAACGGCAGCCCCACGTTTTCCTGCGTGGCCTGCGAGAACTTGCGCGCGCCCGACGTGTTGAATTTGAAGCTGACGACCGGCTCGCCGGTGCGCTGGTCGAAGCTCGCCTGGGCGTCGGTCAGGTCGCCGCCGGCGACCAGCACCTGCTTCTTGACCACATAGGGCACGGGCGGCGGCGACGCGCTCATCAACAGCTCGGATTCCGGCGGCAGCCTGCCCTGCTGCGCCTGGTCCGGCGGCACGGAGGCATCGACCATGCGGAATTCCATCTTCGCGGTCTTGCCCAGCAACTCCTTCAGGCGGGTCGGGTCCTGAAGCCCGGGGACCTGCACCAGGATGCGGTCGGTGCCCTGGCGCTGGATGACGGGCTCGACGGTACCGAGCTCGTTGACGCGGCGCTCGACGATCTGGATCGATTGCTCGATGGTCTTGCGCATGCGCTCGATCATCGCGGCCTGCGGCACGCTGAGGCGGATCAGCCCGCCGCCGGCATCGGTCACGTCAAGGTCGCGTTGACCGCTGGAGCCCAAGAGACCGCCCAGCGGCTGGGCCATCTCGCGCAGCTTGGTCAGCGCGGTCGGCACGTCGGATTCCTTGGTAATGCGAACCTCGACGGCGTCGTTGCGTACCGTGAGACCGCCGGTAAAGCCGATCTTGTTGTCGCGCAGCACCCGACGCCCCTCGTCGCGGATCTGGTCGAGCCTCTCCTTCTTCACGTAGTTGGCGTCAACCTCGAGCAGCAAATAGGAGCCGCCCTGAAGGTCGAGGCCGAGCACGAGCCGGCGCTGCGCCCAGGCGGGCCAGGTCTTCACCTGCGCCTCGGGAAAGAAGTTCGGGACCGCGCAGAGGCACACGATCAGCGCCGTCAGGATAATCCCGAGCGCCCTCCACCGCGTGAAATACAACATCGACTGGACCTGTCAGATCAGGAGACTTGCAGGAAGACTTGAGAGACTCGCGGAAGCACTCACTTCGACGCGGCGTCGTCCTTGGCGGTTTCCTTCGCGCCATCCTTGGATTCCTTCGCCGGTTCGCCCTTGGCGCGGACGCCGGAGATCATCTGGCGCATTTGCCGCACGCGCACGCCGTCGGAAATCTCGAACTCGATCTGGTCGTCATCGACGACCTTGGTGACCTTGCCGACGAGGCCGCCAGAGGTCACGACGGTGTCGCCGCGGCGGATGTTCTTCACGAGCTCGGCGTGATCCTTCACCTTCTTCTGCTGCGGGCGCAGAATCAGGAAGTACATGATCACGAAGATCAGGGCGAACGGCAGCAGCGACATCAACATGCTGTTGGTGTCGCCGGCGCCCGCGGCCTGGGCATACGCAGGGGTAATCAGCATTCGGACGATCCTCGTGGAAACGGGGGAAAGCCGGTCAGGCCCTCAAAGGCGACCGGTTCGGTCAAATTCGCGCGGACTATAGCGGCCACCGCCCCAATTGCAACGCTGCCAGACCGTCGATTTGGCCACCTTGCGGCGCGCCTCCCGGCCCGATAAGGCTGCATTCTCAGGAACTTCGGACATGCCCAGAAAACCAAGCAAAAGCCCGGCCGGCAAAGGCCCCATTACCCCTGCCAGGAAGCCTGCCCGGGTCGCGGCAAAACGCCCCAAGGCAGCTTCCAAGGCTGCCCCCGACCTCTCCCAGGAGCGCGTCGTCCGCGCGCTGGAGACCATTGCGGCGCACCTCTCCGCCCAGGGGAAGCCGGCCGCAGCGCCCGAATCGTTCGAGCGGGCGGATGCCTTTGTCTGGCACCCGGATGGCCGCCTGTCGGCGGTGCCGCGGGTCAGCCGCGTCGAGCTGTTCCTGTTGAAGGGCGTCGACCGGGTGCGCGACATCCTGATCGAGAACACCGAGCGCTTCGCTGGCGGCCTGCCCGCCAACAATGCGCTGCTCTGGGGCGCGCGCGGCATGGGCAAGTCGTCGCTGGTGAAGGCGGCCCATGCCAGCATCAATGCGGAGCGCAAACCGGCGGACAAGCTCAAGCTGATCGAGATCCACCGCGAGGACATCGAGAGCCTGCCGGCGCTGATGGAGCAGTTGCGGGCGTCCTCGTTCCGCTTCATCGTGTTCTGCGACGACCTCTCCTTCGACGGCAATGACGCCTCGTACAAATCGCTCAAGGCGGTGCTCGAAGGCGGCATCGAGGGCCGGCCCGAGAACGTCATCCTCTACGCCACCTCCAACCGCCGCCACCTGCTCGCGCGCGAGATGATCGAGAACGAGCGCTCGACCGCGATCAATCCCGGCGAAGCGGTCGAAGAGAAAGTCTCGCTGTCGGATCGCTTCGGCCTCTGGCTCGGCTTCCACCGCTGCAGCCAGGACGAATATCTCGCAATGGTGCGCGGCTATTGCAGCCATTTCGGCGTCAAGGTCGACGACGAGGCGCTGGAGCGCGAGGCGCTGGAATGGTCGACGACGCGCGGCTCGCGCTCAGGCCGTGTCGCCTGGCAGTTCGTGCAGGAGCTCGCGGGCCGGCTGGGCGTGAAGCTGGCGGCGCCGTAGCGGTCGGATCGCAACCCACTTACGGCTGTCTTTCCCCGAAGGCGGGGAATCAAGGGCGCGTGCGCATAAAAACCGGTTATGGCGGCGTGTAGGGATCCGGGGTGCCAAGCTTGATCGGAGGGTACTTCTTGAAGCTCGCTTCCAGTGCTCCGATGATTCTCACCGCGGGATCGGCGACCCAGGAGTTTTGCGCGGCAACATCACGCTCCTCCTTCCGGTCGGTCAGTAGATTGATGATTCTCGGCAAGGGCAATTTCTGCGGCGTGGCGTACATCGTTTCCTGCCAGATCAAATGGACTTTCCAGTTTCGCCATTTGACGGCTGACAGCCGGTCGGCCACATAGGCGGGGAACCCTTCGCGGTTAGAGGTCTCCTGCTTGCCCAAAAAGAAATCTAGCTGATCCACGCCGTCAATCGCGCGATCCGTAGGGACCTCTGCGCCCCCGACCCGCGCAAGCGTCGTGAAGAGGTCGACGATGTGAACGATTTCGTTGCTGACGCGGCCCGCCGGCACCTTGCCGGGCCAGCGAATGATGAACGGTGCCCGCAGTGAACCTTCCATCGCCGTGAAGTAAGTTCCGCGCCAAGGTCCGCTGTCACCCTCCCAGGGGTTGGTCGCCTCCGGGCCATTATCGCTGGTGAATATCACAAGCGTGTCGTTTTCGATGCCTGCTTGCTTGATGGCATCGAGGATTTGCCCGGTGCGGTAGTCCATTTCGGCCAGGCAATCGGCCCAATCGCCGTTGCCGGTTCTGCCCGCGAACTCAAGATTTGGAAGCGTCGGCATGTGAACCTGCGCGAACGGAACGTAGGCATAGAACGGCTTGCCCGAGCTCGCGTTGCGCTTGATGAACTCCACCGCACGGCTGGTGATTTCCGCGTCCATGGTGCGGCGGCGATCCACATCCAGCACAGCGACCTGTCGAGGTTTATCGCCCTTGCGTGCTTCATAGATGTGTTGGGGGTGAACGACTTTCGCATCCCAGCCCTGCCTGTTCCCGACCGACGGCCACATGCTTTGTGTCTCGTCCAGGGACGGCCACATCGCCTCGTCATAAGTGCGCGGGATGCCGTACCACTCGTCGAACCCCTGATTGGTAGGCATCCGGTCTTCGGCGCTACCGAGATGCCATTTGCCCCACATCCCGGTCGCGTAGCCCTGCCCCGACAACAGCTCCGCAGTCGTGATCTCCCACTGTGTTAATCCGTCGGGGATGCCGCCGATCGGAACTTCGTACGTGCCGGAGCGGATGGCAAAGCGCCCCGTAAGCAGGGCCGAGCGGGACGGCGTACACTGCGCTTCAACATTGAAGTTGAGCAGACGCGTGCCCTCGCCGGCGAGCGCGTCAATGCGTGGCGTGGGCGCGCCGCGAAGGATACCGCCGCCATATATGCCCAGCTCGCCATAGCCCAGATTGTCCGTGAGCATGACGACAATGTTGGGCTTCTTAGGTTGCTGCGCTGCGGAAGGCGCGATCACAATCGCTATGGCGGCGACTGATGCCAACGAACCGAGCCAGATGGTTTTGCTCTTCGGCACGTTTTGCCCTCAGATCAATTGGCCACCTTCCGACCAAGCTCGGCACCAATCCCCTACGTGCCGCCAGAGCCGGTTGCCGGTTGATGCCTTTCTCCGGTTGATCCCCCTACTTCGTCACCCTGCGCGGGGTCGGCGCAACGGTGCTTTCAGGCGCGGCGGGCGAGATCGCAAAGGTCAGCCAGGTATTCCAGCCCGACGGCCGGTTCTCCGCTCCGAATTCGCCATATCCCTTTATGTTCAGATATCCCTGCATGCCGCCGACCGGAAAAAGATAGCCGAACTGCGGACCGATGCCGAAAACGCGCGACCTGAATCCGCCAAGGGCCGGCAGTCCGCCGGTATCGTTGGAGACCTGCTGATAGGCATAGCCGACCAGACCTACGAAGGCCTGCTTCGAGAGAAATTTCGACGCACCCCAATCGAAGTGGAAATCGACGCCGCTCTGAACCAGCGTGTCCGGGTTCTTGAAGTTGTACGTGAAGCCGCCGACGCCGGAGAATTCATATCCCGTCATCGGGTTGAGGTAAGTGTAACCCCCGCCTGCGTCGATGGCGCCATGACCGATGCCGATGTTGGAGAGGCGGCTGGGCTCATAGGCGCCGACTGGAATGTCGCCGGTCACGTAGGTCATGTAGTTGTGGACGCCGTCGTGCCACTTCATCGTGACCATGGGATAGAGGTCGCCGAACCCGGTGAGCGAGTCCGATATGGTTCCCGTGCGGGTCGCCGAAATCGGACCGAACCCGGTCGTCAGCGTGCCATCGAGGGTCGTGCTGTTTCGACCGTAAATGCCCGTGACACCGACGGACAATTGCCCGCCGAGGACCGGCGTCGCGAACGTATACGTCGGAGACAGAAACAGCAGGTCTGGCGGCGCTTTGAGATTTACGTTCAAGTCGACATTGACGTTCGGAGAGAAACGGCCAATCTGAACTTCTCGGGCCGCTGCGGCAGCACCGGAGGCGGACACACTGGTGTGGTAATAGATCGTCCCGAGGGACCAGCCTGGGGCGGTGGGTGCCGCTGCCAGACTGCCGAACAGCCCCGGGACCCAGAACGAGATGCCGCTCTCGTCGGCGCTCGCGATCTGCGGCGAAAACGTGAGAGCTGCAAACGCAATTGCGCCGAGCAGGGTCGGCTGAGAGGAACCCGCAAATCCCAACGTGCGCTTCATCTGCAATCTCCTAGCGGTTCGACGGATGCGTCGGGATTTGGCGGTCGCGAACACACTTTCCGTTTTAAGACCTGGTCCCGTCATGAGGCCTAAGCCTATCTCGAGACCGAAGGAATCGGAGTTTCGTCTACGGGCTGTCAGTAAGGCATGCTCCAGACGCGATGTCCGTTGTGAATTGGCCACATCCAAAAAATATAGTCGGGTGCTATGCCCGACAGCGTGCATAACGGCTGGCTGGCTGCGCACTGCATTCGCGCAGCCATGGGTCTTACGATTTCACCTCTCATCAAACGAAAAGATCCTCTTCCAGTCGTTCTTCATGTCCACAACGGTCCACCTGTTCGGCGCTGCAGCATCGAGAGCGACATCGAGCTTGCCGAAATGTGATTGGCGATCGTAGGCATATTCACGTTCCGCGTCGGTATGGTGGACGATCAGGCCGAACCGCGCGCCGCTGGTACCGAGCGTCGCCCATTGCAGCATTTCGAGGTCGCCATCGGAGTTACCGAATGCGGCGATCGGACGCCGGCCAATGTGGCTATTGATCCCGATCGGCTTGCCGGCCTTGTCGTCGATGAAATCGACCTCGGGCAAGCGAAATAGAACCGGTGTGCTGTCACGCATTTCATATCGGGTCTTGATTGACGATCCGACCACCTGCTCGGAAGGCACTCCATAAATCGTCTCGGTCCATGGCCGCATGAACTCGACGCCGCCACCTGACACGATAAAGGTCTTGAAGCCGTTGGCGCGGAGGTAAGCGAGCAATTCGAGCATAGGCTGATAAACGAGTTCGGTGTAGGGACGTTTGAAGCGGCCATCACGCGCGGTCGCAAGCCAGTCTGTGACGATCTTCTCAAATTCCGCTGTCGTCATGCCGGCGTGTGTCACAGCGATGATTTCGACCAGTCCTTTTTCACCGGAAGCCGCCAGCGCCTTCAGGTCGCCGTCCAGCACCGCTGCGAACGGCTGCTTGGTCTTCCAGTCCGGATGCATGGGTGCAAGAACCTTTACGCGATCGAGTGCGAAGGCCAGCTGAATATACATCGGCTGCTCGATCCAGAGCGTGCCGTCATTGTCGAAAGTTGCAACGCGTTGCTCGGACGGTACGAAATAAGGGCCGTTTTGCGTCGTGACGCGCGTGACGAAGTCGAGGATTGACGATTTGGTCGGACCGTCGTTCCAGGACGGGAGCGGATCGCGTTGTGCCTGTGCCACCGCGGAGGTGGAACGGAACGGGGCAGAGATCAAGGGAAGCAGCGCCAGCGACGAGAGCAGAATGCGGCGATCGATAACAGGAAGACGAACAGTCGGTTTCATGACGGGCTCCCTTCCGCTGCCAAGCGGGCGCACGGAAATTCGGCGCGCCCGCCATAAATCAGTCGAAGCCCTGGCGACTACCTAGTCATTGCCGCCCGAGCCGCCTCGATTTTCGCCTTCACGGCATCGAGGTTGAAGCTTGCGCCCTTTTGCATCGGCGGAAACTCGATCGCCGTCATCGCCAGCTTTTCCACCTGCTGCTGAACAAACACAAAGCGCCAGAATTCGTATTTGAACCAGTCGAAGTATTGCTGCGCGCCTTCTTTGCTCCCGTTATCGGGCCAGCCCGTGCGCTCGAACGGATCGAGGCGAAGGTTGGTGAGGTAGGGCACGTCAACCTTGGATTTTTCACCGAGCCAGCCCCTAGGCTGGTCAATGAAACGATACTTGAAGTCGTCGATGCGAACGGCACCGAGTTCGCTCTCTCCGAAGTAAAAGATTTCGTGCCGGTTCGACGGCCCCTTGCCGGTGATCATGTCCATCTGGTTATAGCCATCCAGATAGCACTTATAGGTCCTCTCACCGATCTGTTTGCCCTTCTTCAGCTCGTCTGCAATGTTTGGGTTACCGGCTGCCGCGAGGAAGGTCGGAAACCAGTCCAGACCTGAAATGATGCCGTTCTCGACCTTGCCGGCCGGCACCTTGCCCGGCCAACGGATCATGCAGGGTACACGGAAGCCACCTTCCATGACGGTACCCTTGCTCTGCGCGAAAGGCGTCTGTCCGCCATCGGGCCAGGTGAAGACCTCGGTTCCGTTGTCGGTGGTGAAGACGACGATGGTGTTGTCATCCACGCCCATATCCTTGAGCTTCTGCATCACGAGGCCGACGTCGTCATCGAGCTGCGCCATGCCGGCTTCATGTATCGACCAGCCGTTCTTGGAATTTCGTAGGGCCTGGTATTTGGGCGAGAGGTGGGTGACGATGTGCATCCGGGTCGGGTTGAGCCACAGGAAGAACGGCTTGTTGTCGGCCTTGGCCTTCTCGATGAACTTCAGCGCGAGATCGCGAATTTCGGCATCTACGGTTTCCATCCTCGGGGGATAAAGCGTCCCGGCATCCTCGATCCTCTGCTTGCCGACCTTTCCCCAGCGCGGATCGACGGTGGAATCGTCCACATCGGTCGCGTACGTATGGAGCATGTTGCGCGGACCGACGGTGTTCAGCAGATCCTGCGGGTAGTTCGGGTGCGCGGGGTCTTCCATGGCGTCGAGGTGATAGAGGTAACCGAAGAACTCGTCGAAGCCGTGCACCGTCGGCAGGAATTCATTCTTGTCGCCAAGGTGATTCTTGCCAAACTGGCCGGTGGCGTAGCCCATTCCCTTCAGCGCGGTGGCAATCGTCACCGCCTGCGCGGGTATGCCGATGGCTGCGCCGGCCTGGCCGACCGTGGTCATGCCGGTACGGATTGGCAGCTCACCGGTGATAAAGTTGGCGCGACCTGCCGTGCAACTCGCCTCGGCATAGTAATCGGTAAACAGCATGCCTTCAGCGGCGAGCTTGTCGAGATTGGGCGTCCGGCCAGCCATCAGGCCGCGGTGATAAGCGCCGATATTCCACATGCCGATGTCGTCACCCATGATGACGACGATGTTCGGCCGCTGCCCCGCTGGCGCGGGTGACGGTGTTAGCTGCTGCGCCTGCGCAGAACTTGTCAGCCCGACCGCGGAGAGTGCCGAAGCGGCGACAAGAGAACTCCCGCTCAGCAAGAGATCGCGGCGTTTCATTCCGCTGCCCGATTGCGGAGTGGCGTCGTGGGAATCGCCTGGCGGAAGCTTGTTGCTCATGACGCGCGCCTCTCTGTTGTGACGCAATTGGTTCTGTTTGCTTGATGCATCGGAAGCCGAAATGGCTTGTGGAGGTGCCGGCCGGCCCCGCGCGGGCCCTTATCGCTTTGCTCGCTATTCCGTCGGCGGGCGCCCGTGGGGCGCCCGCATCACCCGCAAGGATCCGAGTTACTGGCTCGGGTGCCCCTGACCCTTCTTGAGCTGTTCCATGACCTGATCCAGGTTGTAGCTCGCGGGATCCTGAAGGGGTGGGAACTCCTTGTAGGATTCCAGCTCCTTCAGCCACAGCACCTGCCCGATGGGCAGCAGGTTCCAGTCGTATATGTAAGCCGTGACCGGCCCGGCGAGCGCGCCGCTGAACCAGAAGCTCGCCTTTTTCTCATCGCCCCACGACGTCTCGAATGGATCGCGCTTGAGGTTGACCATGCCAGCTGCGAACTGGGTCTGGACTCCCGGGGAGAGGAAGCCCGTCGCGGTTTCGGGCGCGATCGCGAAATACATCTTCCAATTCTTGTAGCGCACAGCCGACGGATGGCTGCTGGAATAGTAGAAGAAGGTGTCGCGCGCCGACTTTTCCGAACGTCCGGAAAGGTACTCGGTCTGGTCGACGCCATCGAGCTTGGTCTTGACGATGCCCGGATAGGCGCCGGCCATGATCCGCTTGTTCAGAGCATCGCCCTTGGCTCCGCCCGCGATGTTGACAAGCGTGGGCAGCCAGTCGAGCGACGCGAAGATGTCGTTCTTGACCGTTCCAGGCTTGATGACGCCCGGCCAGCGAATGACACACGGAGCGCGCATGCCGCCTTCCCAGGTGTTCATCTTCGAGCCCTTGAACGGGGTCGTGCCGCCGTCCGGGTAGGTGAACGTCTCAGCACCGTTGTCGGTGGTGAACACGACGATCGTGTTGTCGAGCTGGCCCATGTCCTGGAGCTTCTTCAGCACGTAGCCGATGTTGTCATCCATCTGCTTCATGCCGGCTTCGTTGACGCCCCAGTCCTTGCCGCCGGGTTCGCCGACCATGGCCATGTACTTGTCGTTCAGCACGGTCGTGACGTGCATACGCGCCGGGTTGTACCAGACGAAGAAAGGCTTGCCCGTCGTCTTCGGGTCGTTGCGATCGATGAAGTCGATAACCTTGGCCGAAATTTCCTCGTCGACACCCTTCGATCGTTCGAGTGTCAGCGGGCCCTGATCGACGCACTGCTGAGTCCTGGATGTACCATCCGACTTGCACGACAGGACGTTGCGCGGAGGCGTCAGGCAAACGGTCGTTAGCGGATCGACCGCGCCCGGTACCTCCGGGATGCCTGGGATCGGCGTATTCTTGCATGGCGGAGCGACCGTCTGCTGGGTCGGGGACTTGTTGATGTCCGGGAAGCTCACGCCCTGCATCGCATCGAGATGATACAGGTAGCCCCAGTATTCCTGGAAACCATGCGCGGTCGGCAGTGCGTCGGTGTGATCGCCGAGATGGTTCTTGCCGAACTCGCCGGTGTTGTAGCCGAGATCGAGCAGGAATTTGGCGAGCGCCGGCGTACCGGGCCGCAGATAGGACGGGCTACCAGGCAGTTGCGGGGGGATCATGCCGGTGCGCAGCGGATTCATGCCGGTGAAAAAGGCATTGCGGCCGGCCGTGCAGCTCTGCTCGGCGTAATAGTGCATGAAGATCGCGCCTTCGTTGCCGATGCGATCGATGTTGGGCGTCTCGCCGACCATCAGGCCGCGGTGGTAGATGCTCGGCTGCATCCAGCCGATGTCGTCGCCCATGATGAAGAGGATATTGGGTTTCTGGGCCGGCTGTGCGGTTGCCGGCGTGCTGGCCGGCCCGGACAGCGACATCAACATCGTCGCGCCAAGCAGCGATGCGCAGGACCGCTTGTGCCAACTAGGTGTCTTGCATGGCTTGGCGGGCAATATGGTACGCAACATGGTTACGCTCCCTATTTATGATGCATCAAAGGCTCCTCGCCTGACGCACCGAAAGCCGAGATGACTCGTGGATGTGTCGACCGGCTCCGCATGCCGCGCAGCCGGCCTGTAGCGTCGGCAGTAATTCGGCGCGCACAAATGCGAGCCGCCTTTGATGACCTTCCGTGGAATTTTCACGTTGGTCGTTCTTGGGTCGTAGCTATCGGCCTCGCGGCCGCCGCGCGGGTTCTCTGGAATGCAACAGGCTTTTGCAGCGTCGGCTTCATGCCGAGGCGAATACCAGTCTGACGTCCATTCCCAGACGTTGCCGATCATATCGTGCAGCCCGTATCCGTTCGGCGGGAATGCGGTGACCGGCGATGTCCGTTCGTATCCATCGTCCCTGGTGTTCTGGCGTGGAAATTCGCCCTGCCAGGTGTTGGCCATGTGACGGCCCCCAGGCGCAAATTCATCTCCCCATGCGAACTCGGCGCCATCCAGCCCGCCGCGCGCCGCAAATTCCCATTCCGCTTCGGTCGGCAAATCCTTGCCAGCCCATCTTGCGTAGGCGAGCGCATCGCTGAAGGCCACATGCACCACGGGATGATCGTCCAGCCCACGGATGTCGCTGCCCGGCCCGTAGGGATGCCGCCAGTTCGCGCCTTTGGCGAAGGTCCACCATTGGCTGAAGTCCCGGAGACTGACCGGATGCGCGGGCGGAGCGAACATCAGCGAGCCCGCGTAGATCATATGCGGGAGAATTCCGGGATAGTCCTTTGGATCGGGCGCGATCTCGGCAACGGTGACGTGGCCGGTAGCCTTGGCGAACGCCTTGAATTGCCGGTTCGTCACTGGATGGCGATCCATCCAGAGCGCATCCACGGTGACGCGGTGGACCGGCGCTTCCTCCGGATAGTGCCGATCCGAACCCATGCGAAACGTGCCGCCCGGCACATACAGCATCCCCTCGCCTGCTGGATGCTGGTACGATTGTCCGGAATCAGGCGACGATTTCGTATCAGCCAGCTTCATGCCGATCTCCGGACCCGAGCGTCATTGGCGTGCGCTGCTACCGAAACGGAACGCCACTCTTCCAGGTTGATCTAGATCAAGGGTTCCAGGTCGGGACATTCACGACGGCGCTGGGTCACCAGCAAGCCCTGCCCTGTCCGCTGCGCCATCGAAACCGAAGCAGATTCAGAACATTGGGACATCGCACCGGCAGCCATCGGCTACTTTGCACGGGGTTGTTCTTCGATAATTTGATGGTCCGGTCACAAAAGCCTCAGGCCGAACCTGATCCCGCGACCAACGCGTTCCAGGCTCCGACACCGAACCTCGAATCCTACGCGACGAACTCAGCGATTTTGAATGGTTCGGGATTCAGAGAGCTTGCCGGAAAAGGAGCAAGCACAAACATTCCGCCGGAGCGAACTCGCATGAACGCGATCCGCTTCCGGCATTCGCCAAACTTTTATTAATCCGAATTTTACTGCGTGCTAATCTACGCCACAGTTCGCGGCAGCGTCTCGGCCCAGCGACTGCTGTCTCTGCAATACTGGATCGCCCGCTCCAGTGCGCAATTGCGCACAAGGCGGGCGATGACAGCGTCGTTGTGGCCTGCCCTACTTCTCAGGCTCGCGCCTCACGCCCCGTTCAGGAATTGAAGCGGGTCAACCGGACTGGATCCCTTACGGATCTCGAAGTGGAGCTGCGGCGACGCCACCTCACCGGATTGACCCGACTTGGCAATGACCTGACCGCGCTTGATGGTATCGCCGCGCTTCACCATCAGCTCACTCGCATGGGCATATGCGGTGACGTAGCCGTTGGAGTGCCGAACCAGGACCAGATTGCCATAACCCTTCAGCTCGTTGCCGGAATAGGCAACGACGCCATCTTCAGCCGCCTTGACCGGCGTACCCTCGGGCACTGCGAGATTGATGCCGTCATTGGACTTGCCGTTGGTCTTGGCGCCGTAGGTGGTGATCACCTTGCCGCGCACCGGCCAGCGGAAAGTCGGCAGCGCGCTGGTGACTTCCGCGGCCTTCGCCGGCGTCTCGGCGGGCTTCTCTTCGACATTGGCGGTGGCCTGGGCCAGACGGGCACTCTGCACCGGCGCGGCAACGGCGGCCATCTTGGTGGCGGGCGCCGGAGCGGCCGCAACGGGCTGCAGGGTACCCGCAACCGGGGCGGCCGCGACGGGAGCCGGAGCAAGCGGTGCCGCAACCGCGGCGGTCTTGGCGCCGGGCACGGTCAGCCTGGCGCCGAGCTTGAGCTTTGCCGAAGGCTCAAGGCCGTTGGCGCGGGCGAGCTCGGCCGGCGAGATATGGTTCTTGCGCGCGATGCTGGCGAGCGTGTCGCCGCGGTTGACGAAGTGGAGGCTGGGCGGCGCAGCGACGGCCGCAACCGGCTTGGCGGCGGGCGCCATCACCGGAGCGGCAGCAACCGGAGCCATCGCCGGCGCGGGTGCGGCAGCCGTCGCGCCGGGACGCGGGATGATCAGCTGCTGGCCGGGCGAGAGCGCACGCGGGCCCTTGTAGCCGTTGGCGGCAAGGATCGCCTGCGGCGTGACGTGATAACGCTTGGCGAGCACGTCGAGCGTATCGCTGGTGCCGACGATGATCTTGGTCCCGCCGGCCGGCTGGGCGGCTGCGACCGAGCGCGGCGGCACGGTGGCTGTGGTCTCGAGATGCGGCTGTGCCGGCGGCGCATAGGAACCGACGCCACGTCCGCCCCCGGACACACCGCCACCCGCCGCAACGGGATAGGATTGCGGCGCGGAAACCGCCGGCGGCGGCAGCGGCTGAGACTGATAATAGCCGGGCTGGGTCTGCGGCCGCGAATATTGCGGCAGCTCACGCTGCGGCGGGGGCGCCTGCTGCACCGAGCCGGTCGCTTCCGACGCGAAGGGATTGGAGAAATTCGACTGGGACAGCCGCGACGACATGTCGGCGCTGCACCCTGCGAAGCTGAAGGAGATCAGCGCCAGCACCGCGACCTGCGGTACGCGGCGCGAGTAAAGCAACTCGGCGACGACAGACATGGTTACTCACTCGTACGCAACAGAACTGGTCTTTTAAGTAAACACGCGCCGAGTAAATAACGGCTTAACCCTCCCAATAAGATGTTGGCAGCACAGCCGATCCGGAATTCTACAGCTCCCGCGCCACGCCGGGCAGCGCCGGCACGAAGCGGACCTCGAGGAGTTCCTTGCGCTCGATCCCGGCCTCGCTGCGGCTTAGGCGGATCAGCGTCTGCACGCCCTGATGCGGGCCGACCGGTGCGATCAGGATGCCGCCGACCTCGAGCCGCTCGACCAGGTTCTCCGGAATCTGCTCCATCGCCGCCGTGACCATGATGCGGTCGAATGGCCCGATATTGGCGGGCAGGTTGAGACCGTCGGCCAGCATCACCTCGACGTTGTGACAGTCGAGCTTCTCAAGCCTGGCGCGTGCGGCGTCGGCGAGCTTGCGGTAGCGCTCGACCGTCAGCACCTGGCCTGCGAGCCGCGACAGCACGGCGGCCTGATAGCCGGAGCCGGTGCCGATCTCGAGCACGCGATGCCGCTTCTGGAGTTGAAGCTGCTCGGTCATGTAGGCGACGACGAAGGGCTGGCTGATGGTCTGCCCGCAGGCAATCGGCAGCGCGCTGTCGCGATAGGCGCCGGCGCGATCGGCCTCGTCGACGAACAGCTCGCGCGGCACCGCCTCCATGGTGCGCAGCACCGCCTGATCGCTAATGCCCCGACGCCTCAGCGTGAGCTGAAACATCATCTTTTCCGGCGGGTGATGATCGGAGGTCATGGCTGTCAGTGTTCGTCTCGTCAGATCCGGATCGAGGTTTTGTGCAGCAGGTATTCGCGCCCGAATCTTGTTCCGGCTCAGGAACCCATGATAGACTTTCGATGCAGCATTTGACCACACATTGGCTTGCGACGGAGCAGCGGCGATCACCATTCGCAGGCTTCCGTTCGCCCAAACGCGCATTGCGTCCTGTAGCGTTATCTGCGAACGTTTGTCCCTATGGGCAAGGACTCAGCTATGACTGCGGCAAGGCTTTCGGGCCGTTCTGTATTCCTCGTCGAGGACGAGGTCATGATCAGGATGATGGTCGCGGACATGCTCGAAGAGCTCGGCTACAAGGTCGCAGCTGAGGCCGGCGATATCAACGAAGCGATGCGGCTTGCCCAGGCGACCGAATTCGACATCGCCATCCTCGACGTCAACGTCAACGGCAAGGTGATTTCGCCGGTAGCCGATCTGATCAAGGAAAAAGGCTGCCCCTTCATCTTCGCGACCGGCTACGGCTCCTCGGGCCTGCCCGAGCAATATCGCGACCGGCCGGCGCTCCAGAAACCGTTTCAGCTCGACGCGCTCGGCAAGACGATCGAGGCCGCGCTTCGCGGCGCCTAGCGGATCTCCGTAGCCCGGATGGAGCGAAGCGCAATCCGGGATTGGAGCCGCGCGGCACGAGGCCCCGGATTGCGCTTCGCTTCGTCCGGGCTGCAGGCTAGCGGCTACTTGAGCGTCGCGCCCAGCGCCTCCGAAAACGCCTCATTGGTTCGGTCGAGCCTGAGAGGGGTGACCGAGACGTAGCGCTCGCGCAGTGCCGCCAGATCTGTGCCTTCGGCGGGCGTGTCCATCATCGCCGCGCGCTCGAAGCCGATCCAGAAATAGGGATTGCCGCGGCCGTCCCTGCGCTCGTCGATCCTGAGGAAGCCGAGGTTGCGCTTGCCCTGCCGGGTCACGCGGATGCCCAGGACATCCTCCGGCGCGCAGGACGGGAAGTTGACGTTGATGACGGTGTCCTTCGGGATCCCCGCCTTGATCACTTTGCGCAGGATATCGGGCCCGAATTGGCGCGCAGTGTCCCATTGCGGCCGGTCGCGGGTCTCGACGCTGAACTCCTGCGACAGCGCGAACGACGGAATGCCCAGGATGGTGCCCTCCAGCGCGCCGGCGATGGTGCCGGAATAGACCACGTCCTCGGCAACGTTGCGCCCCTTGTTGACCCCGGACAGCACGACATCGGGCAGCTTGGCGCCGAGGATATGGCGCGCGCCCATGATGACGCAGTCGGTCGGCGTGCCCCGCACCGCGAAGTGCCGCGGGCCGACTTCGCGCAGGCGCAAGGGATCGTTCAGCGACAGCGAATGCGACACGCCGGACTGGTCGAGCTCGGGCGCGACCACCCAGACATCGTCGGACAGCGCCTGCGCGATTTCCTCCACGACCTTGAGGCCGGGGGCGTGGATGCCGTCGTCATTGGTGCAGAGAATGCGCATATCTCAGCTCGATTCCATGGGTCGTCTCAAGCTGGTCTTATCCGGCTATGACCGATCAGGCAAACGGACGCCGCCTTGGCCGATGGGCCTCTCAGCGGCGAATTCTCCACTGCGGCAAGAACCGCGCAAGCCTGCCTTCCGCACGCAGCACGAAGGCCGGTGGAACCGGCGGCCGGGCCTGGAGCAGCTCCGCGGCAGCGGGCGGCGCCGGCAACAGGTCGGCCACCGTCGGAGCCGGCTCACGCGGATAGCGCGTGCGCGCGGTCGTCAATGCCGCGTCAAAATCGTCGATGTTGACGCCGGGCTTGGCCCGCCGGCTCTGCACGAGAGCGTCGTCCCAGAGCCGCGCGATCTCGATGTCCAACACGCCACGCAGGCGCTGGTCGACGGCCTGGATGCCGGCACCCGTCACCGCCCATTGTCTGCCGACCCAGAAGATGTCGCGGTGCAAGGCCATGAACGGGGGTTTCGAGTTGTCGGGTGGCCGACAAGATAGCCGGCCGCCCGATCTTCGCAACCAAACGTTTCCGCGTTACGGCCGGCCAATCGCGCCCTACTCGCGCGCGACCACCTTCAGCCCGCCCATATAGGGCTGCAGCACGTCGGGGACCGCAATCGAGCCGTCCTCTTGCTGGTAAGTCTCCATCACCGCGATCAGCGCGCGGCCAACTGCGGTGCCGGACCCGTTCAGCGTGTGCACGAAGCGCGGCTTGCCGTCGGGGCCACGCGAGCGCGCATCCATGCGCCGCGCCTGGAAGTCGCCGCAGACCGAGCAGCTCGAGATCTCGCGGAACATGCCGCCGTCGCCCTGCCCGGGCATCCAGACCTCGATGTCATAGGTTTTTTGCGACGAAAAGCCCATGTCTCCTGCGCACAGCGTCATCACGCGGTAGTGCAGGTCGAGCTTCCGCAAGACCTGCTCGGCGCACGAAAGCATGCGCTCCAGCTCGTCCTTGCTCGCTTCCGGCGTCGTGATCGAGACCAGCTCGACCTTGGTGAACTGGTGCTGGCGGATCATGCCGCGGGTGTCGCGTCCGGCAGCACCGGCCTCGGCGCGGAAGCACGGCGTCAGCGCGGTGAGCCGCATCGGCAATTGCTTCTCGTCGAGAATGGATTCGCGTGCGAGGTTGGTGAGCGATACTTCCGCGGTCGGGATGAGGCCGAGACGCTCCGTGCGCAACCGCTCGTGATCGGGCGCGGCCAGGAGCTCGCCCTTGATCGCCCAGAACTGATCGTCCTCGAATTTCGGCAATTGCCCGGTGCCGAACATCACTTCGTTGCGCACCAGGAGCGGCGGGTTGATCTCGGTATAGCCGTGCTCGGTCGTGTGCAGGTCGAGCATGAACTGGCCGATCGCGCGTTCGAGCCGCGCCAGCCCCTTTTTCAGCACGACGAAGCGCGCGCCGGAGAGTTTTGCCGCCGCCTCGAAATCCATGTAGCCGAGCGCCGTGCCGAGATCGTCATGCAGCTTCGGCGTAAAGCTGTAGTTGCGCTTGTTGCCGAACACATGGTGCTGCAAATTGCCGTGCTCGTCGACGCCGTCGGGCACGTCGTCGAACGGAATGTTCGGGATCGCGGACAGCTCTTTCGTCAGCTGCTCGTCCGCAGCTTTCGCGGCGGCCTCGAGCTCCGGCATCGTGGTCTTGAGCTCGGCGACCTCGRCCATCAGCTTGGCCGCGCGCGTCTCGTCCTTCGCCTTCTTGGCGTCGCCAATCTCCTTCGATGCTGCGTTGCGCCGCGCCTGAGCCTGCTCCGAGGCCAGGATCGCCGCGCGCCGCGTCTCGTCGATCGCCAGCAGCGAGGCCGACAACGGCTTCAGGCCCCGCCGCGCGAGACCGGCGTCGAAGGCTTGCGGATTGTCGCGGATCGATTTGATGTCGTGCATGGCCGTGGTCCTGGGGAGCGCGTAGATGGTCAACATTTATGCTGACAATTTACATTGGCGCGTCTCCTAGCACGGCTGTCATCATCCGCGAAGGCGGATGATCCAGTATTCCAGAGACGGCAGTGATTCCCCGAGAGGCCGCGGCGTACTGGATTCCCCGCTTTCGCGGGGAATGACGGCCGAGAATGGGGCGCCCTACTCCGCCGGATTGGCGTCCGACGATGCGCTGGCGGACGCCTGCGAGGCCGCCGCCTTCTTCTCCACCATCCCCACCGCGATGATCGAGCCCTCATAGAGCGCCAGCAGCGGAATCGCGAGCGAGCACTGGCTCAGCACATCCGGCGGCGTCAGGACGGCCGCGATGACGAAGGCGATGACGATGAAATAGCGGCGTTTTTCCCGCAACATCTTTGCCGTGATGATGCCGATGCGCCCCAACAGCGTCAGGATCACCGGAAGCTGGAAGGCGATGCCGAAGGCGAAGATCAGCGACATCATCAGCGACAGATATTCGCCGACCTTGGGCAGCAGCTGGATCTGCGCGGTCTCGTCACTGCCGGCCTGCTGCATGCCGAGCGAGAAGCGGACCAGCATCGGCAGCACGACGAAATAGACCAGCGCCGCGCCCAGCACGAAGAAGAACGGGGTTGCGACCAGATAGGGCAGGAAGGCCTGCTTCTCGTGCTTGTAGAGGCCCGGCGCCACGAACTTGTAGATCTGCGTCGCAACGATCGGGAACGAGATGAAGCCGGCGCCGAACAGCGCGAGCTTGAGCTGGGTGATGAAATATTCCAGCAGCGCCGTGTAGATGAATTTCGAATTCTCCGGCCCTGCGACCCACACGAACGGCCAGACCAGCACGTTGTAGATCTGCTTGGCGAAGAAGAAGCAGAAGATGAAGGCCACGCCGAATCCGAGCAGCGCCTTGATCAGCCGCGAACGCAGCTCGATCAAATGGTCCATCAATGGCGCTTTGCTCGCCTCGATATCGGCGTCGCTCATGACGCTTTGGCGTCCTTGATCGCCTCGGATGGCGCGGTGTCCTGCGCCACTGGAGTCTGCTCGACCTCGCGGGTGATGGCGAGCGGCTCGCTCGCCGCCGCGTGGGCCTCGGCTTCCACGAAGGTCGCCGGCGTCGGGGCTTCCGGAGTCGTCGGCGCCGCCAGCGCTTCACCTGACGTCGCCGGCGGTTCGACGGCAGTGGTCGTGGAGGTCTCGGCCGGCTTGTCGAGCGCATCGACCCGCAGGGCGTCGCTGACGTCCTTCTGGAGCGAGGTCATCAGATTGTTCCCGGCGAAGCCGGTGGCTGCTTCCTTGACCTCATCAAAGCTCTTCTTGAGGTCGGCCATTTCGGCTTCGCGCATCGCTTCCTGGAACTGGCCCTGGAATTCGGCGGCCATCTTGCGGGCCTTGCCCATCCACTGTCCGACCATGCGCAGCACGCCCGGCAGCTCTTTCGGGCCGATGGCGATCAGGGCCACGACCCCGATGAGGACCAGTTCACTCCACCCGATGTCGAACATGAGGTCTTCCGTTCAGGCCAGCCGCAACCGGCCCAATCCTCTCCACGCAGGATCGGGACCGCCCGCGTCCGTCCACGCTTAGGCTCAGACGGCCTTGCTGCCGACGTCGGTCCGTGCCGCGGTCGGCGCGGCAGTGTGCTCGATCGACTTGGCCGGCTCGGGCTTGTCGGCGACCTTGTCGTCGTCCTGCATGCCCTTCTTGAACGCCTTGATGCCTTGCGCCACGTCGCCCATCAGATCCGAGATCTTGCCGCGGCCGAACAGCAGCAGGACCACTGCGATCACCAAGATCCAGTGCCAAATGCTAAGCGAACCCATCCTGCAACCCTCCAAACACGCATGGCCGGGGTCCCGGCCGATCTTCACTGAAACCTAGGCGTCGCAGGTGTCAAAAACAAGGACCAAGGCAGCGCCAATTCGCTGTTGGCGCTACGTAATCTTGCTAGTGTTAACTGGTCGCAGGGGTCTGCAAACGGACCGAACGTCAGCCCTCGTCGCCACCCTCATTGCCGCCTTCCGGCGTCTCCGGCTCGACTGCGGGAGCCAGCGCAAGATCCAGGTCCTCGCCCGGTTCCAGCGGATCCTCGTCCTCGCGCAGCGTCGGGTCGTCCGACGGCGTCGGCACGCTGAATCCGGTCGGCAGGCGCGAATCCAGCAGGCCGGTGCCCTTGAGCTCCTCGAGGCCCGGCAGATCGCCGAGCTGTTCCAAGGTGAACTGCGACAGGAAGTCCTCGGTGGTTCCGAAGGTCAGCGGACGGCCGGGCGTCTTGCGCCGGCCGCGCGGCTTGATCCAGCCGGTCTCCAGAAGCACGTCGAGCGTGCCCTTCGAGGTGACGACACCGCGGATTTCCTCGATCTCGGCCCGCGTCACCGGCTGGTGATAGGCGATGATCGCCAGCACCTCGATCGCCGCGCGCGACAGGCGGCGGGTTTCGGTGCTCTCGCGCGTCATCAGCCAGGCGAGATCGCCTGCGGTGCGGAACGTCCATTTGTTGGCGATGCGCACGAGGTTCACCCCGCGCGTGGCATATTCGGCCTGCAACTGGGCGAGTGCGGCCTTGACGTCGACGCCTTCCGGCATGCGCTTGGCCAGCGTCGCGGTATCCAGCGGCTCGCTCGAGGCGAACAGGAGAGCTTCGAGCAGACGCAGCTCCTCGGGACGTGCCTGGGATTCGTTCTCCATCGGCTCGGCCTCGTCTATCCGCACTTCAGCCAGGCTTGCCATGGCAGATTCTCCTTCTTGCACTTAACCGACCGGCGCATCAGGCGCAGGAGTTGCGTCTGGCACCGGTTGATGGCGCCCCTTTCGGAAATAGATCGGCGCGAACGCCTCTTTCTGGTTCAGCTCCAGTTGACCTTCCCGCACCAGTTCGAGCGCGGCGGCGAAGCTCGAGGCGAGCACCGTCGCGCGCTGCGTCGGATCGGCGACGTGCCGGAGCAGAAAGTCGTCGAGAACGCCCCAGTCGTCCTGTTCGGTGATGCTGCCGACCAGCCGCTCCAGCGTGGCGCGCGCTTCAGCCAGCGACCACACCGTGCGCTTGGCCAGATGCACGCTTGCCAGCACGCGCGACTGGCGCTGCGAGGCATAGGCGGTGAGCAGGTCGTACAGCGTCGCAGTGTATTTCGGATGCTTGATCTCGGCGATCCGCTCCGGCTCGCCGCGCGGAAAGATGTCGCGCAGCAATTGCTGCCTGTTCATCAGCCGGTTGGCGGCTTCGCGAATGGCCTCCAGCCGCCGCAGACGGTTGGCGAGCGCCGTCRCCATTTCCTCGGCGCTCGGCCCTTCCGCGCTCGGCGGCTCCGGCAGCAGCAGGCGCGACTTCAGGAAGGCGAGCCAGGCCGCCATCACGAGATAGTCGGCGGCAAGCTCCAGCCGGATCTTTCGCGCGGCTTCGATGAAGTGGAGATATTGGTCGGCCAGCGCCAGGATCGAAATCTTGGAAAGGTCGACCTTCTGCTGCCGCGCCAGCGCGAGCAGCAGGTCGAGCGGGCCTTCATAGCCCTCGACGTCCACAACCAGCGCCGGCTCACCCTCGGCGAGCTCTGCAGGCCGCCCGGTTTCAAACGATAGGATTTCTGCGGTCATGCGGATGCCGTGTTTACCCGTGCGATCAATGCGTCCAGTTCGGCGCGTGCGGCCGCGCGGTCGAACGGTTGCGGTGCCTTGCGCGCCGCGAGCGCGGCTTTCGCCCGCTCCAGCGCCCTGCCCGACAATTCAGGCGTCTGGGCGGCGACATCGCGCATCTCCTCGATGTTGCCGTTGCAATGCAGAGCCATGTCGCAGCCGGCCACGAAGATCGCCCGGGTCCGCTCGGCAAGGCTTCCCGCCAGCGCGTTCATCGACACGTCATCACTCATTAACAAACCCTGGAACCCGATCACGTCGCGAATCACCTGAGCGATCATTGTCGCAGAAGTCGTCGCTGGATGGGCGGGGTCGACGGCGCTAAACACAACATGTGCAGTCATCGCCATCGGCAGGTTCGCGAGCGGCTTGAAAGCCGCAAAGTCGGTCCGTTCCAGTTCGTCCCGGGGCGTGTCGACCATGGGCAGCTTGAAATGGGTGTCGGCAGTGGCGCGTCCGTGGCCGGGAATGTGCTTCAGGACCGGCAGCACCCCACCCTGTTCCAGGCCGTCAGTGATCGCGCGGGCGATCGCCGCAACCTTGCCCGGCTCGGTGCCATAGGCGCGGTTGCCGATGACGGCATCGGCGCCCGGGACCGGCACGTCGGCCAGTGGCAGGCAATCCACGGTAATGCCGAGATCGGCGAGATCGGCCGCGATCAGCCGCGCGCTGAGGCGCGCCGCGGTGAGCCCGAGGGCCGAATCAGTATCGTACAGGGACGCGAAAACGGCGCCGGGCGGGTAGACCGGCCAGTGCGGCGGCCCCAGCCGCTGCACGCGTCCGCCCTCCTGATCGATCAGGACAGGGGCGTCGGGGGAATCGGCAACCGCTCGTAATTCTTCAACCAACGCAGCAACTTGAGCCGGAGTCTCGACATTGCGTTTGAACAGGATGAAGCCCCATGGGCGCTGGTCGCGGATAAACTCCCGCTCGGCGGCGGTCAGTTCCGTTCCGGATACGCCGGTAATGAAGGCCCGCGTGCTCATAAGGGCCGATTAACCCTGCCCCGCGAGGGGGTCAAGGAAACGGCGGTTAATTCCTCTGGACGAAGCAGGTCGGCAAGCCAGCGGACTTCAGGCTGTTGCAAGCCTGCGTCGCATCCTCGGCCGAACCATAGGGCCCAGCGAAGGCGCGGTAGACGATGCCCTTGCCCTTGTCGGTGAGATCGACACGCTTGATCACGGGCGAGCGCGATCCGAGTACGCTGCCATACTTGCTCTGGAGCACCCGGTAGGACGCGGCGGCGCTGTCCTCGCTCTGCTGCGAGGAGACCTGCACAATGTAGCCCCCACCGCCACTGCTGGCGGGTGCAAGCTGCGTCGGGTTGGTCGCAGCCATCCGCTGCGGCGGCTCTGATGCCGTCGGCTGCGGCGCGAGCGAGAGCGGCTGATTGGCGCTGGCATTGGCCGAGGTCGGCGGGCTGCGCGGCGCGGCCGCGGTCGGTGCTGCAGGTGCCGCGATGGGCTTGGGCCCGGTTGCCGGCTTGGCGGCCGCCGAAGGCGCGGCGGTTTGCGGCGCCGTGCTGTCGGTCTGATCGCCCTTCACGGCCACGGTCCTGATCGGGCGCGGCGCGTTGTTCGGCAGCGTGCCGTTGCTCGGGATCGGACCAGCACTCGACGGCGGAATGTTGGACGGCGAGACGCTCGCGACCGGCGGCGGGTTGGCATTCTGGTTCAGCGGCGGAAACACCACGCGCGGACCGCCAGCCTTGGCGTTGACGTCGACCGGCGCCTCCTCGCGCGGCACGATCTTCTCGGAGCCATCGCTACTGACCATGCGGTCCGGCACCTTGGCCGAGGAGTCCGTCGGCGCCGGCACGACCTTGGTCGGGGTGTTGTCGGCCTTGATGATCGGCGGCTCGCCGCTGCGGGGCGAGCCCATATAGGTCTTGTAGGCAAAGGCGGCGCCGGTGCCGACCACCGCAAGCGCCAGGATCGCCGCGACCGTCATCATGCCGCCGCGCGACTTCTTCGGCTCGTCGAGATCCGCCTCGGGATAATCACTCTGGAACGCGTAGGGATCGTCCGGATAAGCCGGATCGCGCTGATAGTCCTGCTCGCCCGCCTCAAGCCGCCCGTAGAGCGCATCGTCGTAGCGCGACGGATCGGGCTGGGCCGGCTCCTGATAGGCCGGCTCCTGATAGGCTTGGCTCTGATGGGTTTGCCCCTGATAGGCCTGCTGATCCTGATAAGCCTGATCCTGATACGCCTGGGGCTGATGAAAAACAGGCTCAGGCGCTGCCGGCTGGGCGGCATAGCGATGCAGCGGATGCACCGGGTTCACGGACACGGGATAGTCAGGCTCCGGCGCGGGCACGGGCGCCGGCTGCACGTTGGCACGCCGCATCCATGACGGCGGCCCGGGCTGAGGCGGCGCGGCCGGCTCGGCATAGTCCTGCTGATCGCCGTCCTGCGGATAATCGTCTTCCCGATAGCTCTGGGCAGGTGCAGGCACCGCCGGCGGCTTGGCGCCGGGACGCCCCTGTGCCGCGAATGGATCGGTCTGCCCGATCAGGCGGGCGAGTTCGGCCAAGGGATCATTTTCCGCCTTCCCATGCTGATCGCCACCGCGACCATAGTCATCGGAAGGAAACGGTCTGTCCTGATATCGATCGGCCATCGTGATGATGCGTCCCTTCGGGAAAGCCGCGCACCCCTCGACCAAGGCACGGCCTTCGACCCACAAGGCTTTCAACCAAGTCTAAGCGGTCCGGCTTCTGCCGGTTACCCCCAAAAAATTCCCCTTAAGTAGTTCGCCCCAAACTACCGCATCTCGTCCGGGGCATGGACGCCGAGGATGGCGAGGCCCGATGCCAGGACCGAGACGACGCCCTGGACCATAGCCAGTCGCGCCTTCGTTAGATCTGCATCATTATTGATAATGAAGCGTAAATAGGGCAAATCGCGCCCCTTCGTCCAAAGTGCGTGAAATTCGCTCGCTAAGTCATAGAGATAAAAGGCAATACGGTGCGGCTCGTGGGCCGCGGCGGCGGCTTCCAGCGTCCGCGGAAAAATTGCGAGGCGCTTGAGAAGATCGAGCTCGACGGGGTCCGACAGCCGTTCCACGGCCGACTCGCCGAGCCAGGCGATGCGCTGGCCGGCATCCTCCGGGAGTTCCGGGAACACTTCGGCGCGCGCGTTACGGAAGATCGAGTGGCCGCGGGCATGGCCGTACTGCACGTAGAACACCGGATTGTCGCGCGATTGCTCCATGACCTTGGCGAGGTCGAAATCCAGCACCGCGTCGTTCTTGCGGTAGAGCATCATGAAGCGGACGGCGTCCTGGCCGACCTCATCCACCACCTCACGCAAGGTGACGAAGTCTCCGCTCCGCTTGGACATTTTCACCGCCTCGCCATTGCGCAGCAGCTTCACGAGCTGGACGATCTTGACGTCGAGCGCGCCCCTGCCGGAGGTCGTGGCCTTCACCGCCGCCTGCATGCGCTTGATGTAGCCGCCATGATCGGCGCCCCAGACGTCGATCATCTCGGCGAAGCCGCGGTCGAACTTGTTCTTGTGGTAGGCGATGTCGGAGGCGAAGTAGGTGTAGGAATTGTCCGACTTGATCAGCGGACGATCGACATCGTCGCCGTAGGCCGTCGCCCTGAACAGCAGCTGCTCACGGTCCTCCCAATCCTCGACCGGCGCGCCCTTCGGCGGCGGCAGGCGGCCTTCATAGATGTCGCCCTTGGCGCGCAGGAAATCGATGGTCTCGGCGACCTTGTTGTTGCAGCTCTCGATCAGCGAGCGTTCCGAGAAGAACACGTCGTGGCGGATGTTGAGGGCGGCGAGATCGTCCTTGATCTCGTCCATCATCATCGCGATCGCCTTGGCGCGCACCACCGGCAGCCACTCGGCCTCGCTCATCGCGAGGAGCTTGTCGCCGTGCTCCTTCGCCAGTGCCGCGCCGACCGGCTTCAGATAGTCGCCGGGATAGAGCCCGTCCGGGATCGCGCCAATGTTCTCGCCGAGCGCCTCGCGGTATCTCAGGAAGGCGGAACGCGCGAGCACGTCGACCTGCGCGCCGGCATCATTGATGTAATATTCGCGCGTGACGTCGTGGCCGGCGAACTGGAGCAGGCTCGCCAAGGCGTCGCCAAACACGGCGCCGCGGCAATGGCCGACATGCATCGGCCCGGTCGGATTGGCCGAGACGTATTCGACATTGACCTTGGAGCCGCCGCTGACGCGGCCGTAATCGGCGGCCTCGCGCAGCACCGTCCGCAGCGCCTCCGCCCAGGCGGAGGGCTTCAGCGTCAGATTGATGAAGCCCGGGCCGGCGACGTCGACCTTGGCGATCAGCGCGTCGGCGCGCAGCCGCTCGGCGATCTGCTCGGCGAGATCGCGCGGCTTCGCCTTCGCCTCTTTCGCAAGCACCATGGCGGCGTTGGTCGCCATGTCGCCATGGGAGGCATCGCGCGGCGGCTCGACCACCACGCGCGAGAAATCGGTGCCCTCGGGCCAGCCGGCGTCCACAGCGAGCGCGCGGCAGGCGGCGTGCACGCGCGCGAGCACGTCGGCGAACAGATGCAGCGATGAGGATGTGTCGGGCATGGCCGCCGCCTATCGCAAATCCGGGGTCGAGTCAAAGAGCCGCTGGTGCTCGGTCAGGGCGAAACGGTCGGTCATTCCGGCAATGAAATTGCCGATCCGGCGAGCCCGGTCGCCCTCGTTGTCGCCCTCCGCCCCCTGCAGCCATTCCGGCGGCAGCTCGGCCGGCATCGCCAGGTATTTCCCGAACAGGTCGAACAGGATCTGTTCCGCCTGCCCCATCACCCGCATCACCCGCTCGTGGCGATACATGTGCTGATACAGGAAGCGCTTGATGGCAGCCTCCTCCTCGGCGACCTCGGCGGGGAACGCGACCAGTGCGCGGCTCTGCTGGCGCACGTCCTGGGCCGATTGCGGCTTGACCTCGGCGAGGTTCTTGCGCGCCTCCGAAAACACCGCGCCAATCAGGTGGGAGATCAGCTCGCGCACCAGCTCGGCGCCGCGCCTGACCTCGTCGAGATCGGGATAATGCGCGGTGGTCTCGGCAATGATCTCCGCCGTGAGCGGCATCACCTTGAGCTCGTCGAGATGGAATAGGCCGGCGCGCAGGCCGTCGTCGATATCATGGGCGTCATAGGCAATGTCGTCGGCGATCGCGGCGACCTGCGCCTCCAGCGAGGCGAAGCTCCAGAGCTCGAGGTCGTAGGACTTGATATAGTCGGCGATGCCGACGGGAATGCCGTATTCGCGATAGCGTCCGACCGGCGCGCCGCTGCGGTCGGTCAGCGGGCCGTTATGCTTGACGATGCCCTCCAGCGACTCCCAGGTCAGGTTCAACCCGTCGAACTCGGGATAACGGTGCTCCAGCGTGGCGACGACCCGCAGGGTCTGGGCGTTGTGGTCGAAGCCGCCAAAATCCTTCAGGCAGGCATCCAGCGCCCGCTCGCCGGCATGGCCGAAGGGCGGATGGCCGAGATCGTGGGCGAGCGCAAGCGTTTCCGTGAGGTCTTCGTCGAGCCCGAGCTGCCGGGCCAGCGCGCGGGCGATCTGCGCCACCTCCAGCGAATGGGTCAGCCGGGTCCGGTAGTGGTCGCCCTCGTGGAACACGAACACCTGGGTCTTGTACTTGAGGCGGCGGAACGCGGTGGAATGGATCACCCGGTCGCAATCCCGCCGGAACGGGCTGCGGGTCTGGCTTGGGGGTTCCGCGACCAGCCGGCCGCGGCTGCGATCGGGATCGCAGGCATAGGGCGCGCGGGGGGCAGCCATTCCGACGGACACGGCGAATTTAGTCCCTATCCATTTGATTCTGCGTATGGTGGCACTTAACTATGACGGGCGCGGGATACCAAATGAATTGGGGCAAGTGACCCTGGTGTGACCGCGGGACGATCGGAGACGAACGATGACGACTGCCGTGACCATCAGTGACCGGGCCGCACGCCGGATCGGGGAGATCCTCAAGGGCGAAGGTTCTGGCGCGATGCTTCGGATCTCTGTCGAGGGCGGCGGCTGCTCGGGCTTTCAGTACAAGTTCGACATCGACCGCGCCCAGACCGATGATGATCTCGTGATCGAACAGGACAACGCCGTGGTGCTGGTCGATTCCGCGTCCCAGCCGTTCCTGGCGGGATCGCAGGTCGATTTCGTCGACGATCTGATCGGCGCCTCGTTCCGCGTCAACAATCCCAACGCGACCGCCTCCTGCGGCTGCGGAACCAGCTTCTCGATCTGACCGGCTACGCGCCGGTCATCTGCCTTTCCTCATCGGTCCAGTCCGCCTCGACCGGCATCATCTCCGGCTGAAGCGGCGCGTCATCCCACACCTCATGGTTCAGCGCCCGCAGCAAGGCGGCGACCAGCGCGGGCTTGCGTAAGGGTTTTGCCAGGAAATCCGACATGCCGGCCTCGCGGCAGATCCTGACGTCCTCGGGGAAGGCGTTGGCGGTCAGCGCGATGATCGGCAACGCCGCGAAGCGGCCGCCTTGCGCGCGGATCGCGCGGGTCGCGGCAAGGCCGTCCATGTCGGGCATGCGCACATCCATCAGCACGACGTCGTAGTCGGCCTCGGAGGCCGCCGCGACGGCTTCGACGCCGTCGGTGACGACGCGCAGCTCGACGTCGAAGGCGCCGAGCATCTTGCTCACGACCATCCGGTTGACGGCGTCGTCCTCCGCGACCAGCACCTTCAGCGGCCGGTCAAGGCTCGCGATGCGGGCCTTGAGATCGTCGGCTTCGTCGCGGTCTGCATTCTGGTCGGACGCCTGCGTCTGGCTCCAGGGCAGCACCAGCGTGAAGCGGAAGGTCGAGCCCTCGCCCGGCGTCGAGGTGACGCCGATGGTGCCGCCCATCTGCTCGATGATGCGCCGGGAGATCGCAAGTCCGAGCCCGGTGCCGCCGAAACGGCGGCTGATCGAGGCATCGGCCTGCGCGAAGTCGCTGAAGAGCTGCCCGACCTTCTCGGGCGCGATGCCGATGCCGCTGTCGGTCACGCTCCATTCGACGGTGGCGAGCAGGTCACGCCGCGCCTGGCAGGCGGCCGATATCGTCACCGCGCCTTCATCGGTGAACTTCACCGCGTTGGAGGCGAGGTTGAGCAGCACCTGCCTGATGCGCGCAACATCGCCGCGCAACGTCGGCGGCAGGTCCGGATCGAGCTCGACCTTGACCGACAGCCCTTTGCTCTTGGCGCCTGCGCGAACGACGGTCGCGACCGCCTCGGCCAGCGCCTGCGGTGCGAAGTCGATCGCCTCGAACTGAAAGCGTCCGGCCTCGAGCTTGGAGAGATCGAGGATGTCGTTGAGGATGCGCTGGAGATTGTCGCCGGACTCGCGGATCGTGGTGACGGCCTCGTGCTGCTCCGGATCGAGCTTGGTTTCGAGCAGCATGCTGGCAAGCCCGAGCACGCCGTTCATGGGCGTGCGGATCTCGTGGCTCATCACCGCGAGGAAGTCCGACTTGGCGCGGCTTTCGGCCTCGGCCTTTTCGGCGCGCCAGCGCTCGGTGACGTCGCGCCCGAAGCCGCGGTAACCGAGGAACTGGCCGTCACGGTCGTAGGCCGGCTTCGCCGTCAACGACCACAGCCGCGCCTCGCCGCCGGCGACGACCTTGAGGCTCATCTCGTGCAGCGGTTCGGCGTGCTCCATCAGGCCGACGACGTTGTAGGCCGCCGTCTTGTCCTCGGGGCAGAGCATGTCGAGCACGTCGGCGAATTGCGATCCCTTCAGGAGTTGGAGCGGCAGCTGCGCGACGTCGGCAAAGCGCTGGGGCACGTCGGTGAGATGCCCCTCGGCGTCGGTCTGCCACAGCCAGTCGCTGGCGTTCTCCTGGAAATCCTTCAGCAGCAGCGAGATGATCTCGGTCTGCCGTTCGAGCTCGAGCTGCGCCTTGAGATTACCCAGGAACAGATTGCCCTGGGAGACGATGCTGCGCGCCATGAAGAACGCGAACAGCAGCAGGAACACCGAGGTCACGAGATAGGGGCCGGCGCCGCACATCAGCAGCGCGCCGGCGCAGGCGATGGTCATCGTCGCGAGATAGACGAGGCCTGCGCGCGGGAAGGTCGAGAGCGTGAAGGCGCCGCCGGACATCATGCCGACCATCAGGCAGGCCAGGATCAGCTGGCTGGTCGGCTCGACCCGGCTGAACAGCGCCAGTGGCAGCGTGCCCCAGATCGCCGCGAGGAAGAATGCCTGCCGCAGCATCTGCCGCGCGGCGCGGGCCGAGGCTTCCTGCGGCGGGCTGTTGTGGGACCGCCGCCACGACCGAAACGCGATCAGGGCGACGACTGCAAGCGTCAGGCCCCAGATCGCGAGGAAGTCGTTCCAGCCCCTGCCCCAGAACAGGATCAGCACGATGGCGACGTTGAGCATGGTCACGGCCATCGTCACCGGGATCAGCCGGGTCACGGTGTCGATCTGCTTGGCCCGGATCCGGCGCATCTCGCGCTCGCTGAGATCGGCGGTGAGGCCGTCCTCGATCTCGAAGCCGCCGAGCCAGTACAGGAACGCACCGATCAGGCCGTCACGCGGCTCAGCTTGCTTCATCGATTTGTCCGGCCATTCCATCCGAGGAACCCTTTCGGCATCAATGGCCTGCGGCCCGCTTAAGCCGGGTTAATTTTGTGGGAGATTTTGCGGCGTCCTTGACGGGGGCGTTTGCATTTTGTTCTAAGGTTGGCCCCTGCCTGGAGCCCCGCACATGCCGATCAGAGTAGCCACCTGGAACGTGAACTCGGTCCGGCAGCGGATTGATCTTCTCCTGACTTGGCTCAGGGAGTGCCAGCCGGACATCGTCTGCCTCCAGGAGATCAAATGCGTCGACGAGGCCTTCCCGCGGCTGGAGATCGAGGCGCTCGGCTACAACGTCGTCACTCACGGGCAGAAGACCTTCAACGGCGTCGCCCTGCTGTCGAAATTGCCGTTCGACGAGACCAAATCGGGGCTGGCCGGCGACGACGAGGATGCGCATGCCCGCTTCCTCGAGGGCGTGGTGACGCTCAAGCGCGGGGTGCTGCGCATCGCGTGCCTCTATCTGCCCAACGGCAACCCGGTCGGGACCGAGAAATATCCCTACAAGCTCAAATGGATGTCGCGGCTTCTTGAGTATTCGAAGGAGCGCCTCAAGACCGAGGAGCCGCTGATCCTCGCAGGCGACTTCAACGTCATCCCGGCCGCCCGCGACGTGCACAATCCGGCCGCCTGGACCGAGGACGCCCTGTTCAAGACCGAGACGCGGGAGAGCTTTCAGGCCCTGCTCGGCCTCGGCCTGACCGATGCGCTGCGGGCGGTCACCGACGAGCCAGGGCTCTATACCTTCTGGGACTATCAGGCCGGCGCTTGGCAGAAGAACCACGGCTTGCGGATCGACCATCTGCTGCTGTCGCCGCAGGCCAGCGACCGGCTCGCCAATGTCGGCATCGACAGCTATGTGCGTGCCTGGGAGAAGCCGTCGGACCACGTGCCGGTGTGGGCGGACCTGGATCTCGAGGCGGCGTGAGCCCGCCTAGGATGGTGAGAATGGTGGGTTACGCTTCCGGCGTTCCGTGTTGAGCAACCGGGAATGCAGTCTCTAACCCACCCTACAGGGGTGCCCTATTCGCGACGGCCCTGCACCCACTGTTCCAGCATTTGCAGGCACATGGCGCGGTCGTCGTCGGAGGCCTTGGCGAAAGCGCGGTTGTAGCTTTCCTTGATCCAGGTCTCCTCGGCGCCGGCGCTGTCACGCGCGAGCGTCAGCCACATCAGGCCGCGCGCGGCCTGCCGCGGCAGGCGGTCACCGTTGAAGAGCATCTGACCGAGCAGCGCCTGGGCCTCGTGCTGGCCCTTCTGGGCGGCAAGGCCGAGCCAGCGCGCGCCGTAGCGGAAATCCTCGCGCGAGGCGTCCGGCGTCTTCAGGTAGAGCCGGGCGAGATCGTACTGCGCATCCGCATTGCCGAAATAGGATGCCGCGTAGGAGAACATCTCCCGGGCCCGGTCCGGATCCGACTTGACCTTCGAGTTCGGGATGCCGCTGAGATAATAGCGGCCGAGCGCGACGAAGGCGTTGGCCACGATCTGCGCCTGCGGCGCCGATGGGCTGTCCTCGGCATGAGCGTTCGCGATCCGGCTGAAATATTCGAATGCGCGCACATCGTCCTGGGCGACGCCGTCGCCATTGGCGTACATACGGCCGAGCTTCCACTGCGCGATGGGATGGCCGCCCTCTGCGGCATATTGCAGGGCGCTCAGCGAGGTCTCCTGGCCCGTCACCGCCGGCGGCACGGCCTTGCGCAGCGCGCCCGCCGCACTCGGCACGGCGGAGACCACGGGGATGGTCGCATCCTTCGTGTTGACCGGCGCGCCGTCGAAGGCGAGCGCCGGTGCGGCCAGCGCAGCAGCCCCCAACACAAACGCAACTATGGCACGCCTAGATGTCCGCATAACACTGTTTCTCGTGCGCGCCGCCCGGGTGGGTTACTGCCCCATCGACCGCCGGTCCTACCTGCTGAGCATATTTCCACAGCGCACCCGACGTGTGGTTAGTCGCGCGAGCGCGCCATTTGGTTTTGCGCTGAGCGAGCTCGTCGTCGCTCAATTTTACGTCAAGGGTGCCGGCGACCGCGTCGATCTCGATGATGTCGCCATCCTGCAACAGTCCGATCGGGCCCCCGATAGCGGCCTCGGGCCCGACATGGCCGATGCAGAAGCCACGGGTGGCGCCGGAGAAGCGGCCATCGGTGATGAGCGCGATCTTGCCGCCCATGCCCTGCCCGGTCAGCGCCGCGGTGGTCTGGAGCATTTCCCGCATGCCGGGGCCGCCTTTCGGCCCCTCGTAGCGGATCACGATGACTTCGCCTTCGCGGTAGGTGCGGTTCTGGACGGCCTCAAAGGCGTCCTCCTCCCGGTCGAAGCATCGAGCCGGACCGGTGAACCTCAGGTTGGACATTCCCGCGACTTTCACGATCGCACCTTCTGGCGCCAAATTGCCCTTCAGACCCACCACACCACCGGTGACGGTGATCGGCTTGTCTGCCGGGTGCACCACGTCCTGGTGCGGATTCCATTTCACGCTCTTGAGGTTTTCGGCGATCGTTCGACCGGTGACGGTGAGGCAGTCACCGTGGAGAAATCCGTTGTCGAGCAGCGTCTTCATCAGAAGCGGTATGCCGCCAACTTCAAACATGTCTTTGGCGACATAACGGCCGCCCGGCTTCAAATCCGCGACATATGGTGTCTTTTTGAAGATTTCGGCGACGTCGAATAAGTCAAACTTTATGCCGGCCTCATGCGCGATCGCCGGTAGGTGCAGCGCAGCATTGGTCGAGCCACCGGAGGCGGCAACCACGGCCGCCGCGTTCTCCAATGCCTTGCGGGTGACGATGTCACGCGGCCGGATGTTCTGAGCGATCAGCTCCATCACCTGTTCGCCCGCGGTCATACAGAAGGCGTCGCGGATTTCATACGGTGCCGGAGCGCCGGCCGAGTAAGGCAGCGCAAGGCCGATGGCCTCCGAGACGGTCGCCATGGTGTTGGCGGTGAACTGCGCGCCGCACGCGCCGGCGGACGGGCACGCCACACGCTCGATCTCGTCGAGGTCCTCGTCCGACATGGCGCCGACCGAATGCTTGCCGACGGCCTCGAACATGTCCTGCACGGTGACCTGCTGTCCGCGGAAATTGCCGGGCAGGATCGAGCCGCCATAGATGAAGATCGAGGGAACGTTGAGGCGGACCATCGCCATCATCATGCCCGGTAGCGACTTGTCGCAGCCGGCAAGCCCGACGAGGGCGTCATAGGCGTGGCCGCGGATGGTTAGCTCGACGGAGTCGGCGATGCATTCGCGCGACGGCAGCGAGGAGCGCATGCCGTCATGGCCCATGGCGATGCCGTCGGTGACGGTGATGGTGCAGAATTCGCGCGGGGTGCCGCCGGCCGACGCGACGCCCTTCTTCACCGCCTGCGCCTGGCGCATCAGCGAGATGTTGCAGGGGGCGGCCTCGTTCCAGCACGAGGCGACGCCGACGAAGGGCTGGTGGATCTGCGCGGTGGTCAGACCCATGGCGTAGAGGTAGGAGCGATGGGGCGCGCGCGCGGGGCCTTCCGTCACGTGACGGCTCGGCAGCCTCTGCTTGATGTTGCTCTTCGCGTCCATCGCAAACCAGTTTCCCCGGCCAACCCTTTCAGACCCGAAAAATCAGACCCAAGATTTGAATCGACCTTGGGATTTCTCGCTGCCTTCGCCGGCTGCCCCTCAAACATTAGAGTGATTTTATTCATGCTCGGGTGTGGCTAAAAAGCGGCGCAGATGCGAACCGGCTGCGATAACAGTTAAATCCGCCGTGAGTGTTGCGTGGACAGCACAATCGTTACCGGGAAGACACGGGCTTGCTTATCGGGATACCCTCGCGAAGATAACAATCTACAACTTGAGATTTTACGGCAGGTACGACGCGCCCGGCATGGTCGTGCTGATGGGCGCACCCGCGCGTGAGTCGGGCCTTCTCCGACCCCGTCATCCAGAGGTGCGAGGCTTGCGATGCGAAAGCATCGTAAGCGGAGCTTTGCTTCGTCGCTCCACCCACTCAAAGCCAAGAGGGCGCAGGGAAGGCCGGGTGCCGGCTGGCACCCGCGGTCCGCTGCGCGAAAAGCACACGCAGAAAA